>DATCNF010000154.1:0-6537 GCA_036565325.1 Candidatus Dormiibacterota bacterium
CCGGACCTGCCGGTGCTGGCGGTGATGGGCGACGGCGGCTTCGCGATGGTGAGCCAGGAGCTGGAGACCGCGCGGCGCGCCGGGGCGCCGCTGGTGGCGGTGGTGCTCGCCGACCGCTCGCTTTCGCTGATCCGGATCGCCCAGGAGAACCGCGGCCTGCCCAACTACGGCGTCGACTTCGAGCCCATCGACAGCGTGCTGGTGGCCCAGGCCGCGGGAGTGGACGGTGTCCGCGTCGCAAGCGCGGAGGAGCTGACCACCGCGGTCCGCGCGGCCTTCGCTAGCGGCCGCATCACCGTGATCGAGGTGCCTGTCGACGCCGACTCCTACCGTGGGATCGTCTGACTAAGATTCCGTGGTGGCCGCGACCGCCGTCCTGAGCCGCACCGGGGACCGCGTGGTGACCCGGGTGCTGCGCGAGGGTGCGCGCGCACAGCCGGCCAAGGTCGCGGTCCGCTTCGAGGACGCGGACTACACCTACGCCGACCTGTGGACGCGCGCCCGCAAGGCGGCGCGGGTCCTGCGCGAGGCGGGTGTCGAGCAGGGTGACGCGGTGCTGGTGATGCAGGAGAACACCATCCGCTTCGTCGACGCCTGGCTCGGGATCGCGCTCCTGGGCGCCATCCAGGTGCCGGTCAACACCGAGTATCGCGGCGAGATCCTGCGCCACCAGGTCAAGAACTCGGGCGCGCGCCTGATGCTGATCGAAGCGCCTTTCGCAGAGCGCCTGGACGCGCTCGGCGACGACCGTGGCGCGGTCGAGAAGCTCTTGGTGGTGGAGGGCGATCGGAGCTGGGAGAACGCTTTCGAGCGCGCCGCCGAGCTCCCGGAGGACGAGCTGCCCGAGGTCCATGAGCACGACATCGTGGCGATCATGTACACGTCCGGCACCACCGGCCCCTCGAAGGGGGTGCGGGTCGCCCACGCCCACGCGTATATGTACGCCAACCTGGCGGGGCAGACGCTGGAGCTGGTGCCCGACGACGTCTACTACGCGCCGCTGCCGCTCTTCCACATCGCCGGCCAGTGGGCGCTCGTTTACGCCAGCCTGCAGGTGGGCGCCACCGCCATCGTGCGCCGCCGCTTCAGCGCGACAGAGTTCTGGTCGGTGGTGCGGGAGACCGGGACCACGGTGTCGTTCCTGCTGGGGGCGATGGCCAACTTCCTGGCCCGCCAGGAACCGCGTCCCGACGACGCCGACAATCCACTGGACCGGATCCTGCTGGTCCCATTGGTGGCCGACCTCGACGACTTTCGGCGCCGGTTCGGGGTCCGGATCGGGACCTGCTACGGGTCGACCGAGGTGAGCGTGCCCCTGATCGCGCAGTTCGGCGTCACCGATCCCACCGTGGCGGGCCGGCCGGTGCCCGGCTTTCAGCTGCGGATCGTCGACGAGCACGACCGCGAGGTGCCCGTGGGCAGGGTCGGCGAGCTGGTGATCCGCACCGACGAGCCCTGGATCACGGCGACCGGATACCACCACAACCCGGAGGCGACGCTCGGCGCCTGGCGCAACCTCTGGCTGCACTCGGGCGACGCCTTCCGGCGCGACGCCGACGACAACTACTACTTCGTCGATCGCATCAAGGACTACATCCGGCGGCGCGGCGAGAACATCTCCTCTTTCGAGGTCGAGCGCGAGGTCAACACCTTCGCGGCGGTGCTGGAGTCCGCCGCGGTGGCGGTGCCTTCGCCGCATACCGAGGACGACCTCAAGGTCGCCGTGGTGCCGAAGCCGGGCATGACGATCGACCCCGAGGAATTGCGCGCCTACCTGCGGGCGCGAGTGCCCAAGTTCATGGTGCCCGACATCGTGGAGGTGCTCGCCGAGCTGCCCAAGACGCCGACCGGAAAGATTCAGAAGCACCTGCTGCGCTGAGATGAGCGGGCGCATCATCGACTTCCGCGTCACGCTCCCGGTGGAGGAGTACGAGCAGGACGTTGCCGCCTATCTCGGCAACTACGACCGCGTGTACACGCGCGAGCGGGGCGCCGAGACCATCGACGCCATGGTCGAGGCCATGGACGGGGCGGGTGTCGAGCTGGCGGTGCTGCAGGCGGAGTGGGGCTTCGGCGACCACCTCAAGATGAACGACGCCGTCTTCCGCGCCTGTGAGCGCCACCCCGGGCGCTTCATCCCCTACGTGACCGTCAACCCGGAGGCCGAAGACGACATGGCGGCGCTGGTCGAGCGCGAGGTCACAGAGCGCGGCGCGCGCGGTGTCAATCTGCAGCCCTTCGCCTACCGCCTGCGCTGCAACGACCGCCGCTTCTACCCGCTCTACGAGAAGTGCCGCGAGCTGGAGGTGCCCGTCACCATCCACTGCTCGGTCAACTTCTCGTCGGACCGCACCATCGATTTCGGGCGCCCCATCTACCTGGACGAGGTCGCCTGCGACTTCCCGGGCCTGACGCTGGTCGCCAACCACGGCGGCTGGCCCTGGGTCAACGAGCTGGTGGCGATCGCCTGGAAGCACCCCACCGTGTACATCGAGATCGGCGCCATCTCGCCCCGCTACATCGCCAAGCCGGGCACGGGCTGGGAGCCGCTGCTGGTGTACGGGCAGTCGCTGCTCCAGGACCGAGTGCTCTGGGCCACCGACTGCATGCTGCCGATCGAACGCTCGCTGGCCGAGGCGCGCGAGCTGCCCATCAAGCCCGAGGCCCTCGAGAAGTGGCTCGGGGACAACGCGGCCCGCCTGTTGGGGGTCTAGGAGAGGATCACATGCCCGTGAGATTCGAACGGGAGGGGAAGATCGCCGTCCTGACCCTCGACCGGCCCGAGAAGCACAACGCCATGGACTCCGAGATGTACACGGAGATCTCGGCCCGCCTCGCGGAGATCGACCGCGACGACCGGATCTGGGTGGGAATCGTGACCGGCGCCGGCGACAAGGCCTTCACCGCGGGGGCGGACCTGGTCACGATGCACGCGCCCGGCGACGAAGAACCGGGCTGGCGCGCCGTCCGCGCCGACCGCTTCGACCTCGGCCTGGAGGTCCAGAAGCCGCTGATCGCCGCGGTCAACGGGTACTGCCTGGCCGGGGGCCTCGAGCTGGCCCTGATCTGCGACATCCGGATCGCCTCCGAGCGGGCGCAGTTCGGGACCCCGGAGGTGAAGTGGAACCTCCTCCACGGTTACGGGGCGCAGCTGCTGCCGCGGATCGTGGGCATGTCCAACGCGCTGTACCTGCTGCTGACCGGTCGCTTCATCGATGCGCACGAAGCGCACCGGATCGGGCTGGTGCAGGAGGTGGTGGCGCACGACCAGGTGCTGGCGCGGGCGCGCGCGGTGGCCGAGCAGATCTGCGCCAACGCGCCCATGGCGGTGCGCATGACCAAGGAGCTGGCGCTGCGCTCGCGGGACATGAGCCTGGCCGACGGGGTGCGCTACTACCAGGCGCTGCAGAAGACGATCGTGGCTTCGGAGGACCTGGTCGAAGGCACCAGCGCTTTCGAGCAGAAGCGCACGCCCAGCTTCAAGGGGCGCTGAGGTGAGCCTGGTCGCCTACGAGTCCGCCGCTCCGGGAATCGTGGTGGTGCGTTTGAACCGCCCAGAAAAGCTCAACGCTTTCTCGCTGCCGCTCGAGCACGCGCTCCTGGAAGCCCTGGAGCGGGCCTGCGCCGACGAGGCGGTCCGGGTGGTCGTGCTGGCGGGCGCCGGTCGCGGCTTCTCGGGGGGCTGGGACCTGGAGGAGAGCGACCTGACCTCGGCCGAGGCGCAGCCGCTTTCGACGCGAGCCGGTCAGCACACCTGGCTCCGCGTGATCCGGCTGCTGCGCCGCCCCGACAAGCTGTTCATCGCCGCCGCGCACGGCTGGGCGGCGGGCCAGGGGCTGGAGCTGCTGATCGCCAGCGACCTGATCGTGGCCACGGAGGACGCGCGCTTCTACTTCGCCGAGGTGCGGGTGGGGTTCAACATGACCTCCGGGGTGGCCAAGATCCTGCCCCTGCTGGTCGGTCTCGGCAACGCCAAGCGGCTGGCCCTGCTGGGCGCCAAGATCAACGCGGCCGAGGCCTACCGCATGGGGCTGGTGGTCGAGGTGGTGCCGGCCGGACGGCACGAGGCCAGGGCCCTGGAGCTGGCGGCCGAGGCGGCCGAGTGCGCGCCGCTCGCGGTGGCCGCCCAGAAACGGCTGCTGGACAGCGCGCTCGAGATGTCGCTGGCGGCGACCCAGGACTTCGAGGTCATGTCCAGCCTGCGGCTGACCAACACCGAGGATCACCAGGAGGCGAAGCGGGCGTTCGCCGAGAAACGCCCGCCGAAGTTCAGCGGGAGCTAGGCCCCACCCCTACCCTCCCCAGAGGGGAGGGGGACTTTCTCGCCCTTCACGATGGGCTCGCGGGGCACGTGCGTGATCACCTCCGGCTTGGCGTCGGTCACGATCGAGGTCTCGCCCAGCGACATTGTCAGCCCGGTGTCGAAGTCGCTGAGGATCATGTGGGTGAAGAAGACCATGTTCTTGTCGATCACCGTCGGGTTGTCGCGGTAGATCATCGGCATCTCCATCCAGGTCGGCGGGAAGGTCGCGCCCATCGTGTAGCCGCAGGCCTTGAGCGCGGCCTTCTCGTAGCCGTGCTTGGCCAGGGTGGCGCGATGCGCCTCATAGACCTCCGCCAGCGTGCGCCCGGGGTGGAGGGTGTCCTGCACCTTGTCGAGCGCGTCGACGCAGGCCTCGTGCATGCGCCGGTGCCGGGGATCGATGTGGGGCCCCGTGAGCACGGTGAACATGTCGGCCACGTGGTAGTGCCGCCAGGCGCAGCCCATCTCGAAGGTGACCTGGTCGTTGGCGTCGATGCGGCCGGTGCCGGTCGCGTAGCGCACGTTCATCGCCTTCTCGCCGTGCCCCATGGGCAGGCGGCTGGCGGGGATGTCGGCGCCGCTCTCCCACATCACCTGGTAGACCTGCCCCATCACGCGGCCCTCCTCGACGCCGGCCTCGGTGAGCTCGATCGCCCTGGCGCAGGCCCGGTCGAGGACCTCGCCCGCCCTCCGATGGTGGTCGAGCTCGGCCGGGCTCTTGACCAGGCGCATCAGCCGCACCAGGTCGGAGGCGTCGACCAGCTCGCACCACCCGTCCAGCGCCTCCTTCAGCTCCAGGTACAGGTTGGGCAGCAGGCCGAAGGTGTCCAGCTGGACGCCGATCCGCTTTCCCTGCATGCCGTGGGCGGCCAGCATCTCTTTGACCGCCTTCGACTTGGGGTTGCCGGCCGCGTCCTCCCAGACCCGCACGTCCTCGCAGATCGACGAGAAGTCGATGCTGGCCAGGTCGGCCGTGCGCGAGAGGTGAGTCAGCTGGCCGCCCACGCCGATGAACATGGCGTGGAAGATCACGAACCCTTCGGTGTCCAGGCCGCAGAGCCAGTACTGGTCCTCGATGCGGGAGAGCAGGAGCCCGTCCAGCCCGCGCTCGGCGAGGGCGCCCCGGACCCGGGCCTGGCGATCGGCGAACTCCTGGCGGGAGAAATGGATGTACGGCTTGGGCATCGGGCGATCCTAATTCTCAGGCGGAGCCGGGTCCGGCTAGCGGCCCACGCCGGCGCGCCGCAGCTGGCGCACGGTGGCGCCCGCGCCCACCAGGCCGACGCCGAAGATGAGGACGCCCGGCAGCCAGTCTCGGCGCACCAGGTGCGAGTCGCCGATCCAGAGCAGCACCGCGGTCACCACGCCCAGCGCCAGCGCGAGCAGCAGCTGCCGGGGATCCACCGTTTTCGGCCCCGGCATGGACGCAGTATGCCGCCCTACCCTTGGGGGCAGAGCGATGGCTGACCGGGCCGAGGCGTACAGCCGGCTGGTGGCACACGTCCGGCAGGCCGTGGACGAACTTGAGGCCCTGATGAGGTCGGACGCCTGGGACGTGATCCCGCCAACTCAGCAGCGGGCCTTGAGGGAGGTGACCAAGCAAATGCGGGCTGAAATCGCGCCCCTCGAGGAGGCCCTGCGGCCCGAGCCTTTTTCCGACGAAGACTAGGAGCCTCAGGACGCATCAAGGCCCAGGAACCCCCAACTCAAATGTTCGTTGGCCCTGGGTCTTGACTTGGCCTGAAGGCGCACGGACCCGCCGTCGCCCATCACCCCGCTAACGCGGGCTTGGCCGCTTTCGACTCTACGCCCGCGCCCCCGAAAAAGGGGAGGCAGCTTCGTGGCTCGGAACTCTAGGATGGCCCGCCATGGAAGTCCTGATGCTCAACCAGGCCGACGTGCGCCGGCTGCTCGACCGCGACCGGTTGCTGGATGCGCTGACCGGCGCCTTCCAGGCGTTGAGCGACGGCCGGACCGATGTCCCGGCGCGGGTGGCGGCCAACACCGACGCGGGCTTCCTGGCTGCGATGCCGGGCTACGGCAGGGGGATGGGCCTGGCCACCAAGCTGGTCTCGGTCTTTCCGGGCAACCACGACCACGGTTTGCCTTCCCACCAGGCGCTGATCTGCGTGTTCGACCCCGACTCCGGCTCGCCCCTGGCGGTGATGGACGGCAACTACGTGACCGCGATCCGGACCGCCGGCTGCGCGGCCGTCTCAACCCGGCTGCTGGCT
>DATCNF010000155.1:0-5669 GCA_036565325.1 Candidatus Dormiibacterota bacterium
TTCTTGGTCAGCTCGCAGGCCTACATCGATTTCGCGGCCGACCTGCCCGACGCCCACGCCATCGCCGCCACGCCGCTGCCCGAGGACACCTTCATCTACGCCTCCGACGGCACGACGCTTCTGGCCGACGTTCATCCCGAGGGGATCCAGCATTACTACCAGCCCCTGACCGGCATGGCCCATTGGCTGCCCGACGCCACGGTCGCCATCGAAGACGCCAACTTCTGGCACGAGCCCGGCATCGACCCCTTCGCCATGGTCCGCGCGGCCTGGGTCAACTGGCGCGAGCACCGCACGGCGCAGGGCGCCTCGACCATCACCCAGCAGCTCGTCAAGCTGCGCCTCCTGGACAGCTCTCCGACCGTGGAGCGCAAGCTCAAGGAGGCCTACCTCGCGATTCAGGTCGAGCGCTCCTATTCGAAGAGCCAGGTGCTCGAGATGTACCTGAACACCGTGAGCTACGGGAACAACTCCCAGGGCACGCTGGCGGCCTCGCGCATCTACTTCCACAAGGAGACCAAGGACCTGGACCTGGCCCAGGCCTCGATGCTGGCCGGGATCCCGCAGAGCCCGCTCTACAACAGCCCCTTCAACAACTGGGCCCAGGCCAAGAATCGCCAGCAGCAGGTGCTGGACGCCATGGTGCGGGCGCACATGATCTCTCGCGCCGAGGCCGACCAGGCCTACGCCGAGGACCTGAGCCCCGCCGACGGCAAGATGTTCGGGCCGCGCCCGCAGGTCAACGCCGCGCCCGGGTTCACGTACTGGGTGATGGACCAGGTCCGCGCCAAGTACGGGCAGCAGGTGCTCGAAGGCGGCGGCCTGCGGGTGGTGACCACGCTCAACCTGGGCTTGCAGTCGATCGCCGAGCAGGCCATGATCAGCCAGCTCAACGACCAGCGCTGGCGGCACGTCAGCCAGGGCGCACTGGTCTCGATCGATCCGCGCTCGGGGGCGGTGGTGGCGATGGTGGGGGCCGCCGATCCCAACGGGCCCGACAGCCAGAACAACTTCGCGGTCTGGCCGCCGCGCAACCCGGGCTCCTCCTTCAAGGTCTACAACTACACCGCGGCCATCGCCAGCGGTAAGTACACGATGGTGACCCCGATCCCGGACACGCCCATCACGATCACCAACCAGACCCCGCCCTGGCAGCCGAAGAACTACGACCTGAAGAGCCACGGGACCTGCCCGCTGCAGCAGTGCATGGGCAACTCGCTGAACGTGCCGGCGGTCAAGGTGGAGATCGGCACCGGCATCGACAAGGTGGCGCAGATGGCGCGCGACATGGGCGCCCCGCCCTGGGTGCCTCAGGCCTCGGGCAAGTACACCGTCGACGACCCGCTCAACGCCTTCGGCCCCTCGCTGACCCTCGGCGGCTACGGCGAGACGACGCTCCAGATGGCGACCGGGGTCTCGGTGCTGGGCGCGCAGGGCATCCTGCACCAGCCGTACTCGATCTCCAAGATCACGGCCACCGACGGGACCGCCATCTTCGACGCGGACCCCGCGAGCCAGGCCAAGCAGGTGCTCGACCCCAAGGTCGCTTTCATCATGGAGCAGATCATGTCCGACGACAACAACCGGGCCATGATCTTCGGGCGCGGCTCGCCGCTCACCCTGCCCGGGCGCCGGGTGGGCGCCAAGACGGGCACCACCGACGACTTCAAGGACGCCTGGACGGTCGGCTACACGCCGTCGCTGGCGACCGCGGTCTGGTTCGGCAACCCCGACTGGTCGGCCCTCACCGCCGGCTCGGACGGCGTCTTCGTGGCCGCCCCCGCCTGGCACAACTACATGCAGCGCGCGCTCGATGCGCTCGGCGTGCCCGGCTCGGAGTGGTTCGGCGAGCCCCCCGGCCTGCAGCACATCAATGGCGCCTGGTTCCTCCCCGGGACCAGCCCCAGCACGCCGGCTCCGGCGCTGCCGAGCTGGGCCAAGAGCTCCAGCCCGCCCCCGCCGAGCAGCGGCAGCAACAACAACAACAACGGCCACTGAGCGAGCCTCGCGGCCGCTCGGCGTTTGATCGGCGTTCCTTTACATAAGTACCTTGCGGGTGTCGCCAAGACACCCCACAATCCACTCGGAAACGTAGGCCCGGTCCTGTCACCTAAAGGACGGCAGGAACTCTCTCGAAAGGGCCCCACAAGGAAGGACCGATGAAGACCAAGCCGCGAGCCGTCGTCACACTACCGTCGTCGGTCCCACCCGATGGACCCAACCTCGACCGGCCCATCTACACCCTGAGCGTGGCCTCCGAGATCCTGGAGACGCACCCGCGCACGCTGATGATGTACGAGCACCTCAACATGATCAAGCCGAAGCGGACGGTCACCAACCGCCGCCGCTACTCGCAGCGCGACCTGATGAAGCTGCAGGCGATCCAGACGCTCACCCGCAAGCACGGCGTCAACCTGGCCGGGGTTCGCTACATCCTGGCGCTGATGAAGAAATTGCACGAAGCGGGCGTCGAGTCACCCGACGGTCTCCGCGACCTGGACGTCTCCTTACTCGACGTCTAGCCGGCCTCAAGCCAGCCTGTAGGAGCCGGACCCAACCGGGCGGCTCTCGGATTCCTGGAAGCTTCGGTAGGTAGTCAACTAGCTTAAAAACTGATAGCATTGCTAGTACTTTGTCTCAGTCCGGTGGTTCTGAGATCGACGCCGCCAGGATGCGCGAGCTACTCGCCAACATCTCCTGCCCGCTCTGCGGGGGGACCCGCTCCGACACCCTCCTGGTCGTTATCGACGGCCCGGCCCAGACCACGACGGTGCGCGCGCAGTGCGTGCGCTGCCATCTCTTCTGGTCCTTCACCCTCGACAGCCGGCTCGGTCTGACCGCGCCGGTCGCCTCGCGGCCGGAATCCCCGGACGGTCCCATCACGGTCGACGAGGTGATCGAGCTCCACCGCCTGCTGAGCCGCGACGCGCCGCTGGGCGAGCTGCTCTTCGGACACGCCGGCTGATATGTCCAAGAAGCGCCGCCGGCTCGAGATCAAGGTCATGCCGCTGCCGACGGCCTTCATGGAGGAAACCGCCTCCTGCCCGGTCTGCGGCCGCGACGCCAGCGCCATCGGCCGCCTCGCCATGCAGATCGTCTTCCGCTGCGAGAAGTGCAAGGTGGTCTTCAAAAGGAACCACGCTTCCCCATTTGACTGGTAAGAAACGACTCCTCCCCGCTTGGCGGGGAGGTCCCTCGCAAAGCGAGGGGGAGGGGGGCGCTGGCCTGACGCTACCGTTAGAGCAGTGAAGAGCAAAGTCGCCCGCGGCATCGGAATCGGCATCCTCTCCGGCCTGGCCGCGGCGGCGGTCGTCGAAGCCACGCGACCCCTGGGCGGCAAGGCCACGGTCATCGACTGGGAGGCCGTCCGCCGCTACGCGCGCCGCCGCCTGAAGGACGAGGGCCCCCTGACGGCGTCCCGTCGCTCGGAGCTGGCGGCCCACTACGCGGCCCTGGCCGCCGACGTCCGCGACCCGCTCTTCGACGTGGTCGGCGGGCCGCCGATCGAGATGTCACCCTTCCAGCCCCTGGGCCGGATCGAGTGGGTGGATCTCAACGTGGAGATCATCCGCCGCGTCCTGGGCCCGGTCATCGAGGAGGCGGGCATCCCGCGCTCGCGCCTGACCGACGCCGGCCAGGCCGCCATCGACCGCTATGTGGCCACCGTCCTCGCCTTCCTCAGCAGCCGCGTGCTCGGCCAGTTCGATCCCCAGCTGATGGGCCGCGAGCCGGTGGCCGCCACCGGGCTCTACCTGGTGGAGCCCAACGTCGCCCAATGGGAGGCCGAGGCCGAGGTGCCCGGCGACGACCTCCGGCGCTGGCTGATCCTCCACGAGTCGACTCACGCCTGGCAGTTCCAGGCCCATCCCTGGCTGGTGGGGCACCTGAACGGCGCCCTCGAGGAGCTGCTGGCGCTGGCCGGCCACCGCCGCCAGGGAGTCGCCCGCTTCCTCGGGCTGACGGTGGGCCTGCCCAATCAGTGGGCGACCGTGCGCCGCATGCAGGCGACCATGTCACTGATCGAGGGCTACAGCAACCTGGTCATGGGCCTGGCCGGCCGCCGGGTGCTGGCCTCCTATGACGCGCTCGACGCCGCCTACCGCAAGCGGAGCGACCAGAAGAGCCCGCTCGAGGTCCTCTTCTGGAAGCTCACCGGGCTCGACCTCAAGCTCGAGCAGTACCGCAACGGGGAGGCCTTCTCACGCGCCGTCTACGACGCGCACGGCATGCAGGTGCTCAACCTGGCTTGGGAATCTGAGGCCAACCTGCCGCGCGCCGACGAGCTGGCCCGCCCGGAGAGATGGGTGGCCCGCGTCACGGGCGCCGGACACCGGTCCCCCTCCCCCCTGGGGAGGGTTGGGGTGGGGTAGGGCTTTAGTCCCGGACCTCTTCGAGCGCGGTCTCCTCGGAGATCGGCAGCACCGCGACCGGCAGCTCCGAGATGTCGAAGTAGCGCACGGGCTTGTTCAGCCGTTTGGCGATCCCGACCTGGACCTTGACTCCCAGAGAGAGGCGACCGAAGACCCAGCACTCGTCGCACTTCGCGAGCAGGTTGTTCATCGCCTCCCGCACGGTGTTCTTGGGCACGGTGTGGAGCAGGTAGTAGTCGAACATCATGAAAGGGCTGACCGGCACCATCCCCGAGTCGAGGATGAACTTCTGGATGTGCGCGCGCCAGTAGAAATTGCGGTTGGACATGGCGGCATAGACCAGCTTCTTCGGGTGGCGGAGGGTCTCCTCGGCCTGGTCGAGGGCGCTGGGTTTGGCAGTCGGCTGAAAGATGCGCTCGAGGATTTCCTCGGCTGCGGTCCCGGAGACCAGCTCGGTCAACCGAAATATGCTACCAACGATGCCGAATTTCGACCTTTCGGGCCGGGTGGCCATTGTCACCGGAGCCAGCCGCGGGCTCGGCACCGCGATCGCCGAGGGCCTGGCCGAACAGGGCGCCACGGTCGTCCTCAGCAGCCGCAAGCAGGCCGACCTCGACCGCGAAGCCGAGCGCATCAACCAGCGCTTCCCCGAGCGGGCGGTAGCGATCGCCGCGCACGCCGGCCGCGAGGAGGACCTGAAGCACCTCGTCGACGAGACCATGACGCGCCTCGGGAAGGTCGACATCCTGGTCAACAACGCCGGCACCAACCCCTACTTCGGGCCGCTGATCGATTCCGACCTGGCCGCCTGGGACAAGACCTTCGACGTCAACCTGCGCGGCTACTTCCTGCTCACCCGCCTGGCCTTCAAGGCATCGATGGAGGAGCACGGAGGCGCGGTCCTCAACATCGCCAGCACCGGGGGCCTGCGCCCCTCGGTCGGCCTCGGCGTCTACGACTTGACCAAGGCCGGCGTCGTCATGCTGACGCGCCAGCTGGCGCGCGAGCTGGGCGGCCGGGTGCGCGTCAACTGCATCGCGCCGGGCCTTTTCAAGACGCGATTCGCGGAGGCGCTCTGGAGCAACGAGGAGATCTACAACCGGGTCGTCTCCAGCAACCCGATGGGCCGCATCGGGAACCCGGAGGAGATCGCGGGGGCGGCCGCGTTCCTGGTCTCCGACGCCGCCAGCTACGTCAACGGCGCCGTGCTGGTGATCGACGGGGGCGGGACCGAGGGGGGCTAGCGGCGGCTCCTCCCCGCTCGGCTCCTCCCCGCTCGGCGGGGAGGTCCCTCTCGCC
>DATCNF010000156.1:0-5597 GCA_036565325.1 Candidatus Dormiibacterota bacterium
CGGTGGCCGGGTTTCAGACCGCTTGCGGGCGACCTTGACCGGAGCTGCCCTGACGGCGTGGGCGGCGGCCAACCTGGCGGCGATGGAGAACATCTCGAGCTGGGAATCGGGCCTCGCGATCGCGCTGGGCGCGGTCACAGCGGTCTTCGGGCTCAGCGTGGTCGTGGCTTCCAACCTCCGTGTCCTCGAGATCCCGGCCGGCTGGCTGCGGGGCGGGGCCCGGGCGACCCTGCGGCCGTCCCTCGCCTACCTCACCCGCCGGCCGCTCAGGGCCGGACTGGGCACCAGCGCGTTCGCGCTCGTCCTGGCCCTGATGACCATGTCTGCGGTGTTCATCCCGACCTTCCTCGGCCAGGGCCTCACCAGCTTGAATGAATACGACCTCCGCGTCAGCGCGCCGACCAGCCCAGGTTTGTCGCTGCCCGATTCGGTGCGTCCCCAGATCGCCCGGGAGATCGCGATGGCGACCCGGCCCTACCGCGGGGAGGTGAACACCGGGTCAGGCCAGCCTGACGCTTATGTGCCCCTCTACGCGCTGAGTCGCTCCCAACTGGTGTCCGGACCCTTCCAGCTCACCAACCGGGAGAGCCGCTTCAAGAGCGACGCCGAGGTCTGGCAGGCACTGGCGGACGACCCCAGCCTGGTCGTCTCACACGCCTACACCGCGGGCGCGACGATCACCTTGGCGGGACCGGAGGGGCCGGTACGGTTTGAGGTGGCGGGCATCGTGAGGTCCGTCGGGCTCTTGGGCCTGACCGGCTCCGAAGCCGCCATGGCACCCTTCACCACCCTGCCCGTCGGCACCACCATCCTGGCCAAGACGGCGCCCGGCGCCGACGCCAAGACGGTGGCCCGCCAGATCCAGCGCGAAGTCTTCAGTCAGGGGGCGGAGGCGATCACCCTCAAAGAGATGTTCGATGCCGCCACCGGCTGGTCTCAGGGCATCGTCGACCTCGTCCGGCTGCTGATGGGGACTGGACTCCTGGTCGGGGTCCTGAGCCTGGGCATCCTCGCCGTGAGGGCGGTCATCGAGCGCCGCCGCGCGATCGGCATGCTGCGGGCCCTGGGCTACCGTCCGGGCCAGGTGCTGGCCGGGATCGTCTTCGAGGCGCTGATCACGGCCACCAGCGGTGCGCTGGTCGGGATCGGGGTCGGGGTGCTGCTCAGTGTTGTCCTGACGAACGGTTTCCGGCATGGGTCCCGCCTGGAGGTCGATGCATCATCGCTGGCGCTGATCGTCGGGCTCCTCTACCTGGCGGTGCTGGCGGTCACGATCCCGCCGGCCTTGAGGGCCGCCCGCCTGCCCGCCGTCGAAGCTCTGCGCCTGGAGGACTGAATGGCAGCCCTCGCCTGACGTGCCTGACCTGAGCCGGCTCGACCGCCCGAACCTCATCCTGGGCGCGCTGGTGGCCGCCATCCTGGTGATCGCCCTGGCCACCTCCGCGGCCTCGGCCCTGGCCCGCCGGCGCCGGGAGGCGGCCAGCCTCTCCGCCATCGACTTCGTGCGCAGCTCCTTTGCCAGCCAGCTGAGTCGCGGCGTGCCCATGGACGAGCTTCTGCTCCAGATGGTCGAGGCGCTGCGGGACGGCTTCCAGCTCGACGCCGCCGAGCTCTGGCTCTGTGAGGACGGCAGGCTGCGACTGTCGGCGGCCGAACCGCGCGCGCAGAAGAGCTCGATTCCGATCACGCTCGCCGAAGAGGCGATCGCCGCCAACGCCCAGGTCTCGAGCGCCGCCTGGGCCAGGGTCTGGCTACCAGCCTTGCTGGAGGGACGAGACCTGGCGAGCCTGCGGGTGGCCCCGGTCAGCCACAGCGGCACGCTCTTCGGCCTGGTCGTGGCCGAGCGAGCGCGCAGGGCCGACAGCCTCGCGGCCGAGCTTGACGTCACCCTGGAAGAGGTGACGCGCGAGCTGGGGGCGGCGCTCAACAAGGCGCGCCTGGACTCGTCTCTACAGAAGTCCCTCGAGCGGCTGCGCCAGCAGGCGGCCGAGCTGCAGGCGTCGCGGGGCCGATTGGTGGCGGCCGCCGACGCCGAGCGGAGACGCATTGAACGCAACCTGCACGACGGCGCCCAGCAGCACCTGGTTGCCCTTTCCGTCAAGGTGCGACTGCTCGAGCAGTTCGCTGAGCGCGACCCCGAACGTGCCAGGGTGCTTAGGAACCAGCTCCAGGATGACGTCAGGGCGACCATCGAAGAGCTGCGTTCCCTGGCGCACGGAATCTACCCGCCCCTGCTCTCGAGCGCAGGCCTCGGAGTTGCGATGACCGCCGCCTGCGGGCGGGCGGCGGTTCCCGCCCGACTCGAGGCGGAGGGCGTCGGCCGGCACGCGCCGGAGATCGAGGCCGCGGTCTATTTCTGCTGCCTGGAAGCTCTCCAGAACGCCGCCAAGTACGCCGGCGATGGGGCTTCGGCGCGGGTGCGGATTTGGGAGGATGCCGGGGGCCTCCTGTTCGAGGTTCTCGATGACGGCCCCGGTTTCGAGAGCAACCGGCAATCCGAAGGCGCCGGTCTCACCAACATGCGCGACCGCCTGGGAGCAGTCGGTGGCATGCTGCGAGTGGAGTCAGGCAGCGGTGGAACGCGTATCCACGGGGTCGTGCCATTGAACGGCACCGGTACTGATCAGCTCCCTGATCCTTCCCCTGACGTGACTGCCTCAGCTGATGCGGCACGAATCGTTGCCACGCACGGCCCGCCAGACCCCAGATGAGCCTCAAGCGCACCCAGACCACATCCATCCGGGCCAGGTGGCTCCACTACCCGGATCCTAGGTCGCGCTGGCGGCTGAGGACGTGGGCTACCGCGTCGGACCATCTAGGGGACTGGACAGCCTAGCCCACCACTCTTTGCTTGGGCGAGCCAAGGTGCGTGCTAGCCTGGACGCGATCAGTCGGCAGCGGCGCGACCGATCCGACGGGAATCGGAAAAACCGTCGTGGTTTCGGCCCTTTGGGGCCGGTTTCGAATACGAGCGGCCACCCGGGTTCTTCAAAACCGTTTGTGGGGCGCTGATGAGGCGTCCCAGGTGGGTTCGATTCCCATCCATCCCCGCCATGTCCATCCCCGCCAGACGACTATCAGGGCAGTAGCTTCGACGAGGTATCGCAGCGCCAGACTTCTCTTGTCGAATTTGGTGGCGCCGGCCGTCGTCGTGATTGGCCCGATGTCCAGTTACTTCGCGTGGTCCGTTCCGTATGCGAGCGCGCGCCACCCCTGGGGGGGCTAGGCGGGATCGCGCGCGATTGGACAGGTCGAGCAGCGGAAGCTGCCTCCGAGCTTGATCACCTCGCTGTACTCGAGGGCCAGCACGTCCAGCCCGCGATCCCTTAGAAGGCCCCGCAACCGGCGCTGGCGGGCATCCACGACCACCTTCTGCGGTGAGAGCGCCAGCAAGTTGGTTCCCAGCAGGACCTGCTCAAACCAATTGAGCTCGATCAGCTCATAGCGGCGGCCCAGCTCCTCCAGCGCGGCGGGCTGGAAC
Source organism: Candidatus Dormiibacterota bacterium (assembly GCA_036565325.1). Classification (GTDB taxonomy): domain Bacteria; phylum Chloroflexota; class Dormibacteria; order Dormibacterales; family Dormibacteraceae; genus CF-28. The sequence continues at coordinate 3,482 of DATCNF010000156.1, forward strand.
GCCCGCGCATAGACGAGGGCGGCGCCACCGGGCAGGATGTTGAAGACCAGGTCCAGATGAACGCTCCGAGCCGTCAGTGCCAGCGGCCGCACCTCAGCCCTCCCGGCGAGACAACCGGCCAGCCAACGCACGCCGGCCAGGTTGCTGCGCGGCCCGAACCCGGCCCAGACCACGTCTCCGTCCACCAGCACGTCGCCTCCCTCGAGCGCGCCCGCTGCAACGGTTCGGAGGGGGAAGCCGAATCGCTGCGCGAGGTCGGTGGCGGCGCGGACGGAGGCGCGGCGGTGGCCGGACCGCCGGTTGCAGGCGATCAGCAGGTCTCCGACGACCACGGCCATGTCGCGCAGGAAGAACAACCGCTCCGCCCTTCCTCCGGGGGAAAGGCGGATCTCCTGGATCCCGTGTTCGCGGAGCACGCCGAGAAACGCCGCCTGCTGACGCGCGGCGACGGCCAGGTCGATGCCGCTGAACTTGGCCGGGTGACGCTCAGCCTCGAGTCGAAACGCGTCTACCGAGCCGACGACCACGGCGCGCAGCCTGCCGTACTCGCTGTCCGCGAAGGGATCTCCGACCGCGGGCGCGCGACCTCGAGTGCCGGCGCCGGGCGCCGGCACGCTGTCAGCGGCTCAGGCGGAAGGACTTGGAGACCCGCTCGTCAACCTCGAGTCCCTCCAGCAGGTGCGCGTTGCCGGAGACGATCGCCTTCTTTTCCTCGGGCGTCAGGTCATAGCTCGCCAGGGCCTTGTCCGGGTCCTTCGCACACCGGTCCAGAAAGGTTGGATCCGAGACCGCCCGCTCAACCACCTTGTAAACGGCTTCCAATGACATGCCATAACCTCCTTACCGATTGCCAGAGATGGTGAGGGTGGGCGAAGTCCACGTCAACCGCCGCTACCGCGTCGCCCAGGCGCTGGACATTCGATGGTCCGACGGCCGACTGGTGCTGGACAACCTTTACCGCCGTCGCTCCGTGTCGGTCGAGCCCGAGCTGGCGCCGAAGGTTCTCAGTCTCCTCCAGCGCTTGAGCGATTGGACCGGGATGCGGGAGCTCGAGCAAGCGCTTGCCGGCTGGGATCGACCTACCGCCGTGCGCACCTTCGCCCGGCTGGTGGCGTCCGGGTGCGTGGTCGCGAGCGACGACCTCGTGGAGGGCATCGGGGGGCGACTCGAGCCCTGGCACGGCTGGGGACGTGAGGCCATGACCTTCCACTTCGGAACTCGCGACTATCTTTACGTCGAGAGCTCCCAGGACAACCTGGCCGAATTCGTCGGCCCCGGTGCGCGTCCTCCTCTCCACAAGACACACGGGGACGCCGAGCGGGTGGGGTTGCCTGCTCCACGTGAGCTCTCGGAAGCATCTCTCGGCGACGCGCTGCTGCAACGGCGCACGGTGCGGGCGTTCAGGCCTGAGCCAGTCTCGCTCGACCAGTTCGCACAGCTGCTCTGGCTGACCTGGGGCCAGACAGCCTGGATTGAAAGCGAGCACTTCGGGCGGCTGGTGAAGAAAACGTCACCTTCCGGTGGCGCCCGGCACCCGATCGAGGTCTACCCGGTCGTGCTCAACGTGTCAGGGCTCGAGCCGGGTGTTTACCACTACGCGCCACTGAGCAACGAGCTTGAGCTACTCGCCCGCGGCGACCAGAGCGCGCGGCTGGCTGAGTCCCTGTCGCCACAGGGCTGGCTGGTCTCCGCGGGCGCGGTGTTCGTGATGACGGCGGTGTTCGCGCGCACGATGTGGAAGTACGGGAACGCGCGCGCGTACCGGGCCATCCTGCTCGAAGCCGGCCACCTGGGCCAGACCTTCCACCTGGTGGCAACGGCGCTGGGCTTGGGTCCCTTCACCAGCATCGCGTTTCACGACAGCCGGCTGGAGAGCCTGCTGGGCGTGGATGGTATCGACGAGGCCGCCCTCTACCTGGCAGCGGCGGGAGTGCCTGATCCCACTGAGCCCACCCTGCAGACAGGACTGTCGGACGCCACCTAGCTGTAGTTTCCACGGACCCTCTTGAAAGAGGGAGAGCCCTCTGAGACGGTATTGGTGCTTGACGCCAAACCGAACGGAGGGCTCGCTGTGCATCCTAGACCTCGTCTCAACCTCTACGGCAGACTCCTACTC
>DATCNF010000157.1:0-5971 GCA_036565325.1 Candidatus Dormiibacterota bacterium
GGCCACCAGGGCGGCGTGGTCACGGTCGGAGACTGGCAGTTCCCGGTCACGCTCCCGCCGGCGTACGCACCGGGCCCGGCGTCGGCGGCGATGATCCAGGAGGCGCTCTTCAGCGGCCTGGTGGGCATCGACCCCACCCTCGGCTACTACGGCGACCTCGCGCGCTCGGTGCCCACGGTCGACAACGGCGGCGTCAAGACCGTCGGCCAGGGCATGGACGTGACCTATGAGCTGCGCTCGGGCCTGCACTGGTCGGACGGCCAGCCGATCAACGCCGACGACGTGATCTTCACCTGGCAGGCGACTGCGGCCAGCGACGGCTATGACCGCATCAGCGGGATCGACAAGCAGGGCGACCTCGGCTTCACGATCCACTTCCGCGCCCTCTACCCCGCCTACGCCCTCCTCTTCAGCGCCATCGTCCCCAAGCACCGGCTGGCCGGGATCGACCACGCCCAGCTGGCGTCCGATCCCTACTGGTCGAAGCCCGACGTGGTGTCCGGCCCGCTGACGGTCCTGGAGGCCGTGCCCGCGGACCACTACACGCTCCAGCGCAACCCCCATTACGCCGACGGCCGCGCGGACGTTCCGCTCCTCAACCACAGCGCCTACCTGGAGAAGATCGTGTTCAAGGCGTTCGCGACCAAGAGCGCCGTGCTGGCGGCGCTCAAGGCGGGCGACATACAGGTGGCCCTGGAGCTCAACGAGAGCGACCTCGACCTGGCCTCCGGGATCATGGGGGCGACGCTGCAGCCGGTGCCCTGGCTGTCCTACGAGCAGGTCAGCCTCAACCAGCAGGCCCCGGTCTGGAAGGACGACCCGGCGCTGCGGTCCGCCCTGGCGGCGGCGGTCGACGTGGGCTCGGTTCTGTCTGGCCCGCTCCACAACCGGGCGCCGGCGGCGAGCGGCCCGATCAGCCCCGAGCTGAGCTGGGCGTACAACGCCGACCTCGGCGCCCCCCGCTTCCAGCTCGACCAGGCGCGCGCCGCCCTGGAGGCCGACGGTTGGGTGGCGGGCGCCGACGGCATTCGCGCCCGGGCCGGACAGCGGTTGCAGTTCACCCTGTCCGCGGTTGCCGACTCACCCCTGCGTGCCGCCGAGCAGGAGATCCTGGTCGCCGGCTGGCGCCAGGCCGGGGCCGACGTGCGCGTCCAGGATTTCGCCGCCGGCGAGCTGTTCGGCGCCTTCGCCGGCAATGGCGTGCTGGCCCGCGGCCGTTACGATGCCGCGCTCTTCGCCTGGATCTCGCCGGCCGATCCCGACGGCGCCTTCCCCACTCTGCACAGCTCCGGCATCCCGAGCGCGCAGAACCCGGGCGGCGAGAACTTCTCGCGTTGCGCCAACCCGGCGCTGGACGCCGACCTGGCGGCCGGGCGCGCCACCCTCGACCGCGCCAAGCGGGCCGAGGCCTATCGCGATCTCCAGGTCCAGTACCGCAAGGCGGCCTGCGAGGTGCCGCTCTACCAGCGGCTGGACGTCGGCCTCAGCTCCAAGCACCTCCACAACTACGCGCCCAACCCCGCCGGCCCCGGCAACACCTGGAATCTCGCCGACTGGTGGATCGACCAGTAGAGTCGGCGGGATGAGGGACCTGCTGCGCGTCGAGAACCTGCGCACCCACTTCCACAGCCAGGCGGGCGTGGTGCGCGCGGTCGACGGCGTCGACCTGTCGATCGCGCCGGGCCGGACGCTGGGCGTGGTCGGTGAGTCCGGCTGCGGCAAATCGGTGACCGCGCTCTCCGTGATGCGCTTGATCGACCGGCCGGGCCGCATCGAGGAGGGCAGCCGCATCCTGTTCGGCGAGCGCGACCTGGTCGAGCTCGACGAGGACGAGCTGCAGAAGATCCGGGGCAACGAGATCTCGATGATCTTCCAGGAGCCGATGACTTCGCTGAACCCCGTCTACACGGTAGGCGACCAGATCTCGGAGGCGGTGCAGCTGCACCAAAATGTCGGCCGCCGGAAGGCCGGCGAGCGCGCCGTCGAGATGATGCGGCTGGTCGGCATCCCGTCGCCCGAGAAGCGGGTGCGCGATTACCCGCACCAGATGTCGGGTGGCATGCGGCAGCGCGTCATGATCGCGATGGCGCTGTCATGCAATCCCAAGCTGCTGATCGCCGATGAGCCGACGACCGCGCTCGACGTCACCATCCAGGCCCAGATCCTGGAGCTGATGAAGGACCTGCGCGACCGCCTCGGGATGGCGATCATGCTGATCACTCACGACCTGGGCGTGGTCGCGGAGATGGCGGACGACGTGGCCGTCATGTACGCGGGCCGGGTCGTCGAGCGGGGCCCGGTCGAAGCCATCTTCAACAGCCCGCAGCACCCTTACACCGAGGCGCTGCTGCACTCGATCCCGGTGCTCGGCATGACGCAGGCCGAGCCGCTCAAGGTCATTCGCGGCATGGTCCCGAGCCCGCTCCACTGGCCGGCCGGCTGCCGTTTCGCCAGCCGCTGCGACTACACGTTCGAGAAGTGCCTGAACGAGGACCCCCCGCTCTTCGAGGCCGGCATCCAGCGCAGCGCCTGCTGGCTGTGTGAGAAGGGTCCTCGCAAGTCGGAGGGCGTCGAGGTCACAGCATGAATACCCCACAAAATCTGCGATTTTGCGGGAACCCCTGTTGAGCGCGGCCGCGACCGAGCCGCTCCTCAAGGCCCGCGGGGTCACCAAGCACTTTCCGATCCGGCGCGGGATCCTGCAGCGCACGGTCGGCGTGGTTCAGGCCGTGGACGGCGTCGACCTGGACGTGATGCCCGGCGAGACGGTGGGACTGGTCGGCGAGTCGGGCTGCGGCAAGTCGACGCTGGGCCGCACTCTCCTGCGCCTGGTCGAGCCGACCGCCGGCGAGATCCTCTTCGAAGGCCGCGACCTGGCCCGGCTGCGGGGCCGCGAGCTGAAGGCGATGCGCCGCGACATGCAGATCATCTTCCAGGACCCCGTCGGCTCCCTGGACCCGCGCATGACCGTGCGCGACATCGTGAGCGAAGGGCTCGCCATCCACGGCCTGGCTCCCGGCCGCCAGCGCGCGGCCAAGGTCAAGGAGATCCTGCAGCGCGTCGGCCTGCGGCCGGAGGCGGCGGGGCGCTACCCGCACGAGTTCTCGGGCGGCCAGCGCCAGCGCATCGGGATCGCCCGCGCACTGGTGCTGCAGCCCAAGTTCGTGGTGGCCGACGAGCCCGTCTCCGCGCTCGACGTGTCGATCCAGTCGCAGGTCCTGAACCTGCTGGTGGAGCTCAAGCGGGAGTTCAACCTGACCTACCTGTTCGTGGCCCACAACCTCGCCGTGGTCGGCTACATCTCGGACCGCATCGCCGTCATGTACCTGGGCAAGGTGGTGGAGCTGGCGGACGCCGCGGAGCTCTACCGCAAGCCGCTCCACCCCTACACGATGGCGCTGCTGTCGGCCATCCCCGAGCCGCGGCCGGGGGCCCGGCACCAGCGGATCGTGCTCCGCGGCGACGTGCCCAGCCCGATCAACCCGCCGTCGGGCTGCCGGTTCCGGACGCGGTGCCCGATCGCGCAGGAGATCTGCGCCGAGAAGGAGCCACCGTTGGAGATGAAGCCCGAGGGCCACCTGGCAGCCTGCCACTTCGCCGGCACGCCGATCGTCTGATCCGAGGCCCCACCCCGCCCTGCGGGCGGACCTCCCCGCCGAGCGGGGAGGAGTCGCCTCACACGGCGACCGCTGCGGGAGCCTCGGTGGCGGCGGGTAGGCGCATTGTGAAGGTGGCGCCCTGCTCGGGGCCGCTGTCGAGGGTCAGGGAACCGCCCATCAGGTCCATCAGGCGCCGGGACACCGTCAGGCCCAACCCGGTGCCTTCCACGTTGCGAGTGCGGCCCGCGAGCACCTGCGTGAAGGCGTCGAAGATGCGCTCGCGCTCCGCCGCGGGCACGCCCACGCCGTTGTCCCGGACGTGGATCAGCACGTCACTCCGGTCGCGTTCCGTTTCCAGCGTGATGGTTCCGCCCTTGGGAGTGAACTTGACGGCGTTGGAGAGCAGGTTGAGCACAACCTGGCGCAGCCGGCGGGGATCGGCGCGCACGGCCCAGGCGCCGCGCGGGAGCAGCTCGAGGCTCAACGATTTGAGCTTGGCCAGCGGTCCCATCTCCTCGATGCACGCGGCCAGCAGAGGCATGACCAGGACCTCGTCCGGGTCGAGCTCGAGCTGGCCTGCTTCCACCTTCGTCAGGTCGAGCACGTCGTTGATCAGCGAGAGAAGGTGCGCCCCGCTGTTCTCGACGTTGGCGATGTACCGCCGCTGGCGCTCGTTCAGCGGCCCGAAGTCTTCGGCCGCCAGCAGCTGGGCGAAGCCGAGAATGGAGTTGAGCGGCGTCCGCAGCTCGTGGCTCATGTGGGCCAGGAACTCGGTCTTGTGCCGGTTCGCATACTCCAGGTACTTGATCAGGCGAGCCGCGTTCAATGAGGCCGCGACCTGGGGCACGGTCATGCAGGCGCGGCTGAGGTCGTCCTCCGTGAAGACGGCCAGGTCGGTGCGCCGAGCCATTGCCACCACGCCTACCAGCTCGCCGGCCGAGATCATGGGGACCAGGAGCAGGGAGCCGAGCCCGACCCTGGTCCCGAACTCGGACACGGCGGTCGGCCAGCGCGGATCGCGCATATCGGTGATCAAGGGACGTCGGGTGTTCCGGCAGTAGGTGATCGGCGCCCCCGGAACCTCCGGGCCACGCGAGAGGCCACTGGTGCCCATCCCCGGCTCGGCTGTGAGGTGCGTGATCGGCACACCTTCGTCGTCGAGTACGCCGATGCCGACCAGGCCGGCTGAGAACTGGCGCGCCAGCAGGCGCCCGGCCCTCGCCAGGACCTCGTCCGGGTCGACCTGCTCGTTGACCGCGGCCATGTCCTCGGCGAGCGTCAACCGGCCTTCGGTGAGCCCCCGCCAAACGGTGAGGGCCTGGCTCAGCTCGCGGATCTCCCGTGTCCCCTCATCGATCGGGATCACCGCATCAGCGCCGACGCTGAGCCGGCTGGCCGCCGCGGCCAGGCGGCCGATCGGCCGCAGGTTGCCGATGAAGAACAGCCAGGCCAGGACCAGCAGGCCCGCGATCCCCAGGCCGACCCCCACGATGGTCGCCGTCAGGATCTGGTGGTCGGCGGCGGCGGAAGCGTCCTGCGCGGTGGCCGCCGCGCTCACCGCGCGCAGGTCGAACAGCGCGGTCTCGGCATCCAGGCTGCTGTCGATGCCCGTGCCTCTCTCGTAGAAGTCCGGCGGCACCAGGGCGCCGACCTCCACCTGGGCGCGGAGGTCGTCCAGCCAGACCTGGAGCTCGTCGGCCGTCTCCAACAGGCGGCTGCGCTCCCCGTCCACGGTTCCCTGGTCGGGTAGCGAGGCCAGGGAGTCGCGGGCGGCCAGGGCGCGCTGGCGATCTCGCGAGTAGATCACGAGGTGGGACGCATCCCGCGTCAAGGAGTACTGGCTGAGCGAGTTCTGTTCGGCGCTCATGCGGCCCTCCAGGAGGTCGGCGCTGTATCGCAGCGCCGTGGCTGAGATCGCAGCCCCGTCCTGCTGGCGCGCCGCTTCCAGCGACAGCACGATGTAGCCTCCGGCCACGCCGATCAGCGCGACCAGCGCGCAGACCAGCGTCACCCCTTCGAACCGCAGCGAGCGACGACTCCAGAACCCTGGGCGCACAGCTATCTCCACTGCAGAGATCAAACGCTCGCGCGCGATGGCGGCGTGTACTTGCCGAGATCGCTACGGAGTCATTCCAGGGTCAGCTGAGCCACCAATCCGCGGCATTCCAGACGTCCATCTGCGCGCCGGCGGACGGAGCGAAGTTGTGAACACGGGAGGCCACCTGCCGGATCTCGGGCCACTCGAAGAGCGTCATCGTGCAGTGGTAGGCCAGCCACTCGCGCTGTAGGGCCAGGTAGTCGGCCTGCCGTTTGCCGGCCTCCAGCGTGGACTCGCCGGCCGCCAGCCGGCGGTCCAGCTCGGGATCGCGGCA
>DATCNF010000158.1:0-22446 GCA_036565325.1 Candidatus Dormiibacterota bacterium
CTGCGGCGCCGGGGTCTGGCCCGGCGTGTGGGCGGCCGGACGCCGCTGCGCGACCGCCGGCTCTGGCGGCTGGCCCTGGGCGGCTCGCTCATCGTGGCCGGCCAGCTGAGCCTCATCACCTACCTGGTGCTCTTCCTGAACCAGCATCGCGGCGTCACCCTCGCGGTGGCGGCCCTGGTGCTCACGGTCTGTCAGCTCGCCGGCGCCGCTGCCCGGGTCCTGGCGGGCGCCTGGTCGGACCGGCTCGGCGAGCGGATCCGGCCCATGCGCTGGCTGGCGGTCAGCGGCGGGGCGCTCCTCGCCTTGACCGCGCTCCTGGTGGAGGCACCACTGCCGCTGCTGGTGCCCCTTTTGGTGATCACCACCGTGGTCTGCATGAGCACCAACGGCCTCGCCTTCACCGCCACCGGCGAGCTCGCCGGCGCCGACCGGGCGGGCGTCGCCATGGGCTTTCAGAACACCTGGCTCTTCATCTCGGGCGCGCTGGCGCCGATCGCCTTCGGCGCGGTCGTGTCGGCCCTCACCTGGGGTGCGGGGTTCGCGCTGGTTTGCGTGCTCGCCTTCGGCGGTTGGCTGCTGTTGTCACCCCTTACAAGACAAGAACAGACGGGGTGGTTGACGCAGGCGTAGGCTGCGCCCACCAGTTCTCCCGGGGGTATGGAGGGCGTCATGGCTGAGACCAGGACCGCGCACGTCGAAGGCAGCTGCGATTCGAAGTTCGCGCCGGTCAAGGAAGAGTTCGCGCGCAACTTCGCCGAGCGCGGCGAGGTCGGCGCCTCGGTCTGCGTCACGGTGGACGGCAAGAAGGTGGTCGACCTCTGGGGCGGCGACGCCGACCCGGCCAGCGGCCGCGCCTGGGACACGAACACGGTCAGCGTGGTCTGGTCGTGCACCAAGGGCGCCACCGCGCTCTGCGCTCACATCCTGCTCGACCGCAAGGAGCTGGACCTGGACGCGCCGGTCAAGAGGTACTGGCCGGAGTTCGCCCGCAACGGCAAAGAGGCGATCACGGTTCGGATGCTGCTCAACCACCAGGCGGCGGTGGCGGCGATCCGCCAGCCGGTGCCCGAGGGCGGCTTCAACGACTGGGAATGGGTCACCGCGGCACTGGCGGAGGAGGCGCCCTTCTGGGAGCCGGGCACCCGCAACGGCTACCACGCTTTCACCTTCGGCTGGCTGGTCGGCGAAGTGGTGCGGCGTGTGTCCGGCAAGTCTGTCGGAACCTTCTTCCGGGACGAAGTCGCCGGCCCGCTGGGCATCGACTTCCACATCGGCGCGCCGCAGGAGGTGGAAGCCCGGGTGGCGCCGATCCTGTTCCCGCCTCCGCCGGGGCCGGGCGAGGACCCGGGCGCGTTCTTCGTCCAGGCCATGAGCGACCCCACCTCGGTCCAGGGCTTGATCGTCCTCAACAACGGTGGCTGGTTCGGCCCGGGCTGCAACCTGCCGGCCGCGCACGCGGCCGAGGTGCCGGCCGCCGGCGGCATCACGAACGCCCGCGGGCTGGCCTCCATGTACGCCCCGCTGGCGGGCAGCGGCGACAACCGCTTGCTCAGCGAGGAAGCGGTGGTGCGGATGGGGGCCGTGAGCTCGGCGACCGGCGTCGACGCCGTCCTGCTGGCGCCGACCCGCTTCGCGCTGGGCTACTGCAAGTCGATCGACAACCGGGCGCTGTTTGGCCCCAACGACAGCATCATCCTGTCGGAGGAGGCTTTCGGCCACTCGGGCGTGGGCGGGTCGCTCGGGTTCGCCGACCCCAAGCGCCGGCTGTCCTTCGGTTACACCATGAACGCCCTGGGCTCCGGCGTGGGCATCAATGCGCGCGGCCAGAGCCTGGTCGACGCGACCTACCGGGCGCTGGGCGCCGGGAGCAACGCCTCCGGGACCTGGGTCTGAGGCCACGGCCGCCGGCGGCGTAACCGGCGGCCGTATGTTTCCCTGATGCGCATCGCGGCGATCGTCTTCGGCGTGCTCCTGGCCTTGCTCGGGCTGGTCTGGATCGGCCAGGGCGTGGGGATCATCAAGGGCAGCTTCATGACCGGTTCCGGGTTCTGGGCGACGGTCGGCGCCGTCTGCCTGGTCGCGGGACTGGCCCTGATCGGTGGCGGCCTGCGGATCCGGCGCCGGGCTGCCAGGGGAGACTGAAACACCCCCGAACTGTCGACAGTTCAGCCGTGCGTTCGGTGCGCGGCACCTGAAGTGTCGTCAAATCAGCCTTCGGGCGTATTCCGGAGCACCTTCGACCGCTCGCCCTTCTCCAGCCAGTCGAGCACTTTCCAGGGCGTCATCGGGTAGGACCTCGGCCGGATGCCGGTCGCCCGTGCCACGGCGTTGGCGACGGCGGCGGCCACCGGGATCACGCCGGCCTCCCCCACTCCCTTGGCGCCGAACGGCCCCTCCGGGTCGATGGTCTCGACCAGGTGGAAGTGGATCGGGGGCACGCCCAGCGCCGTCAGCATCCCGTACTCGCGCGGCGAGGGCAGCATGAGCGCCCCTTCCGGGGTCAGTCGCAGCTCCTCGGTCAGCGCCAGCCCGAGGCCCATGACCGCTCCGCCGGCCAGCTGTCCCTCCACACCCAGGGGATTGATGGCGCGGCCCACGTCGTGCGCGGTCCAGAGGTTGATCACGTTCACCAGGCCGGTCTCGACGTCGACCGCCACCTCGGCGACGTGGGCTCCGAAGCCGTAGGCCGCGGAGATGTTGCCCACGTACCTGGAATCCTGAGGTTCGGTCGGGGGGTCATAGAAGGCGTCCGCGACCAGGGTCGAGCCGCCCTGCCGGAGCAGCCGGCGCCGCACCACCTTCTCGTAGGCGATCGAGCGCTCGCGCACTCCCCGCACCGAGATCACGCCATCCTCGATGACCAGGTCCTCGGGCGCGGCCTCGAGGACCTCGCCCGCGGTCTCCAGCAGCTTCTCCTTGATCTCGCGGGCCGCCAGGCGCGCCGAGTTGCCGGCCACGAAGGTGGTCCGGGAGGCGTGGGCGCCCACGTCCCAGGGCTTGAGGTCGGTGTCCGAGTTGCGGACGCTGACCGCCTCCAGGGGCACGCCCATCTCCTCGGCCGCGATCATCGCGATCACCGTCTCCGAGCCCTGGCCCAGCTCCGAGGCGCCGCTGATGACCATGACGGCGCCCGACTCGTCGACCTTGACGATGGTGCCGCAGCCGTCGGAGGGGTAGATGCGCGCCCCGCCCCCGACGTGTATGAAGGCGGCCGCGCCCAGGCCGTGGCCCTCGGGCAGCGACCGTCCCCAACGCGACTCCCGGCGCACGGCCTCCAGGCATTCGGAAAGGCCGCAGGACGTGATGCGCATGCCCTGGGGGGTGACGTCGCCGGCCTGGTTGGCGTTGCGCAGCCGCAGCTCGATGGGGTCGATGCCGAGCGCATCCGCCAGCTCGTCGGTCTGCGACTCGACGGCGAAGGTGGCCTCCGGGTTGCCGAACCCGCGCACCGAGCCGCCGTACATCTTGTTGGTGTAGACGACGCGGGAGCGCACGCGTGACACCGGCACCCGGTACAGGGAGCTGATTGTCTGCATCACCACCAGCAGCGCGTGCGAGCCCCACGCGTTGTAGGCGCCGTTGTCGCTGATCACGTCGGCGTCGCGGAAGAGGATGCGGCCCTCGGCATCCGCACCGGTGCGCAGCTTGATGTGCATCGGCTGGCGCACGCGGGAGCCGGTGAACTCCTCCTCGCGCGAGAAGTGGATGCGCACCGGGCGCCGGGCCGCTTTGGCCAGCAGCACGGTGATGAAGTCGATGGGGTCGATGTCGATCTTGCCGCCGAAGGAGCCGCCGATCGGCGGCTGGATGACCGTGATCTGCTTCCAGTCCAGCTCGAGGGCGTCGGCGAGCGCCTTGCGATACATGAAGACCATGTGCACGCCTGTCCAGACCGTGAGGTGGCCGTTGGCGTCGAACGCCGCCAGACAGACGTGCGTCTCGATGGCCGCGGGCGCGGAGAGGGGCGAGGAATACATGCCCTCGACGACCACGGCGGCGCGCCGCTCGGCGTCCTCGAGGTCGCCGTGCTCGAAGTCCCAGCGCATGGAGACGTTCTCCGTCATGTCCGTGCGCTCGTCATGCACCTGGGGCGCGCCCGCGGCCAGGGCCTCGAAGGGGTCATAGACCGGGGGCAGCGGTTCGTAGACAACCTCGATGGCGTCGAGAGCGGCCTCGGCGACGTCCTCGCTCTCCGCCGCCACCGCCGCCACCTCGTCGCCGACGCAGCGCACCTTGCCGGCCTTGAGGGGCAGGTTGTCGAGGCCATAGCCGAAGGGTTCCTGGGTCACGTTGCCGGCGTGGATCACCGCCCACACGCCCGGGATGCGCTCGGCGGCCGAGACGTCGATGGAGACGATCCGCGCGTGGGGGTGGGGGCTGCGCAGGATCCTGCCCACCAGCATCCGGGGTAGGCTGAGGTCGGAGGCGAAGACGGTCTGGCCGAGCACCTTCTCGCGGCCGTCGAGCTTGGGCACCCGGCGCCCGACCACGCGTAGGCCCTCAGGCATCGCGCTCGTCGAAGACGCGGCGCGTCTTGCGCTCGCTGCGTGGCAATGTCGCCGGCGCCACCACCTCGACCTCCGGCCGCACCCCGATCGCCGCCCGCAGCGCCTCCGCCACCTCGTGCTCGAGGGTCGCGGGCCAGCGGTCGTCGGCGGCCTCGACGCGGACCAGCAGGCGCTCGCGGCCGCCCTCGCGCGTGATGCGGACCTGGTACTCGCTGCCGCACTCGGGGACTCGGGCGAGCACGGTGTCGATCTGCGCGGGATAGACCTGCACGCCGCGCACCTTGACCATATCGTCGCTGCGCCCGGTCAGTCGCGCCAGCCGGGGATGCCGGCTGCCGCACCGGCAGTCGCCGGGGACGATGCGCGAGATGTCGCGGGTGCGGTAGCGGATCAGCGGCATCGCCTCCTTGCGCAGAGTGGTGAGCACGACCTCGCCCTCCTCGCCCACCGGGAGGACGCGGCCGCTGTCGGGGTCGACGATCTCGACCACGTAGTAGTCGTCCCAGTAATGGATCCCGGCGTGCTGGGCGCAGTCGATGCCGGTGCCGGGGCCGTAGAGCTCGGTCAACCCGTAGATGTCGTAGCAGTCGATGCCCAGCAGGTCGGTGATGCGCTGGCGCATGGCGTCGCCCCAACGCTCCGACCCGAAGATCCCCACCCGCAGGCGGAGCTGGTCCCGAACTCCGCGCTTGTGCGCCTCCTCGGCCAGCAGCAGGCCGAACGAGGAGGTGGCGCAGATGACGGTGGTCTCGAAATCGATCATGAACTCGAACTGGAGGTCCAGGTTGCCGGGCCCGGTGGGCACGGCCATCGCACCCAGCAGCTCCACCCCCGCCTGGAAGCCGACCCCGGCGGTCCAGAGGCCGTAGCCCGGCGTCACCTGGACGCGGTCGAGCGGCCCCACGCCCGCGAACTCATAGCAGCGCTTGAACATCGCCGCCCAGTCCTCCAGGTCGTTACGCGTGTAGCTGGCGATCACGCGCTTGCCGGTGGTGCCGGTCGAGGCGTGAATGCGCACCACCTGCTCCAGCGGCACGCAGGTCCAGCCGAAGGGGTAGGACTCGCGGAGGTCCTCCTTGGTGGTGAAGGGCAGCCGCCGGAGGTCCTCGACGGTGCGAATGGCCGAGGGGTCTGGGATGCGTTCGCGGAAGAAGGCGCTGCCCCGCGCCGCGTGGGTCACGGTCCAGTTGAGGCCGCCCTTCATCGCTTCACGACCAACGCGTCGGCGACCAGGGGCCGGCCGTGGCTGACCAGCACCGGGTTGCAGTCGATCTCCAGGACCGACTCGTCCTCGACCAGCAGCCGTGCCACCGCGTCCACGATTTTCGCCAGCGCGGCCCGGTCCAGGGGCGCCCGGCCGCGATGCCCGTTCAAGAGGGCGGCCCCGCGCAGCTCGCCGAGGGCTTGGTCCACCTCGCCGGGCGCGGGCGGCGCCAGCACGAAGACCACGTCCTTGAGAACCTCGGCGGCGACGCCGCCCAGCCCGACCGACACCACCGGCCCGAACTGGGCGTCGCGCAGGCCGCCCACGATCAGCTCCAGCTCGGCCTCGACCTGCTCCGCCACCAACACGGTCCCGTCGCCGAGGGCCGCCAGCTCCGGCCAGGCTTTGGCCAGGCGATCGGCGTCGAGCCCGAGGCGGACGGCCCCAAACTCGCTCTTGTGCGCCACGTCGCTGGCCTTGGCGACCACGGGGCGGCCCAGTTGGCGGGCGAAGGCGACGGCGTCAGCGGCCGAGCGGGTCAGGCGCTCCACCGGCCGCGGGATGTCGCCCAGGGCCGCCTTGCTGGCCCACTCGCTGAGCGTCCTCACCGCATGAGCGTCCGGTAGGCGGCCACGGCGCGCTCAGGCGAGGGCAGCAGCGGGATCCCGGCGTCCCGCAGCGCCGCCTCGATCTGCGGGACCTCCAGCAGAAAGGCGGTGACCGGCTTGCGCGTTCGGACCTGGGCGGCGGCCACCCCGGCGCCGAACTCCGGAATGTCCAGCCCGCAGTTGATCACCACCACGCCGTCGAAGGCCGGGTCCTCGAAGACGGCCGCGATCGCGGGCGCGAAGGCGGCGGGCGGGCATTGGGGCGTGAGGTCGACGGGGTTGCCGGTGCTTGCGAAGGTGGGCGCCAGCTCGCGCAGGCGGCGGACGGTGTCCTCGCCCGGCGCCGGCAGGCGCAGGCCGAGGCGCTCGGCCGCGTCGCTGGCCAGCACGCCGGGGCCGCCGCTGATGGTGAGCACCGCCACGCTCGGCCCGACACGCTTCGGCCGCCCTCCGGCCAGCACCGTCAGGGCGTCGAAGAAGTCGTCGGCGGTCTCCGCCTCCACCACTCCCGCGCGCCGGAAGGCGGCCCGCACCGCACCGTGGCGGCCGGCCAGGGAGCCGGTGTGGCTGGCCGCCGCGCGGGCGCCCGCCGCCTCCTTGCCCGCCTTCAGCACCACCACCGGCTTCGAACAAGCGGCCACCACCTCCACGAAGCGGCGGCCATCCCGAAAGGCCTCCGCGAACAGCCCGATGACCTGGGTCGCAGGGTCGGCGGCCAGCCACTCGATGGCGTCGGTCTCGCCCACGTCGGCCGAATTGCCGACCGACAGGAAGCGGGCGACACCCAGCCCGCGGCGGCGGGCCTCGGCGAAGAACATCCCGCCGAAGGCGCCGCTCTGGCTGACCATGCTCACGCCGCCCGCTGTGGCCGGCAGCTGCCAGAAGTAGCTGCCGTTCAGCCAGCCGGCGGCTCGGCGCGAGACCACGCCCATGCAGTTGGGCCCCACCAGCCGCATGCCGGCCGCGCGCGCCACCCCGGCCAGCTCCTGCTCCACGGCCTGCCCGGCCGCGCCCGTCTCGCCGAAGCCGCTGGCCAGCACGATCGCCGCCCGGCAGCCCGCGCGGGCGGCGTCGGCGACCGCCGCCGGCACCGCCGGGGCCGGCACGCTGACCAGCGCGAGATCGACCGCGTGCTTCAGCGAGGCCACGCTGCTCAGTCCGAGCACCTCTTCGCGGCTGGGGTTCACCGCCACCACCTCGCCGTCGAAACCGCCCTCCACGACGTTCTTCAGCAGCACGTGGCCGAGCTTGGAAGGGGAGCGAGAGGCCCCGTAGACGGCGACCGACGCCGGCTCGAAGACGGCCTTTATTGACCCCACGAAATCTCCGATTTCGCGGGGACCCCAGCTATTGCGGCGCCTCGGTGATCCAGGAGCGGTCCAGCTCGAGCACCGAGTGGGCGCCCAGCAGTGAGAGGTTCGTGTCCACCTCGGCCCACATCTGCTTGATGACGCGCTCGACACCCGCCTGGCCGCCCACCGCCAGCCCGTAGATGTAGGGGCGGCCCAGCAGCACCGCGTCGGCTCCCAGCGCCATCGCCTTCATCACGTCGGCGCCCCGCCGGATGCCGCCGTCGAAGAGCAGCGGGTAGTCGCCGCCGACCGCATCGCGAACCTCGACCAGCGCGTCCAGAGAGGCCACCGCGCCGTCCACCTGGCGGCCGCCGTGGTTGGAGACCACCACCCCGTCCAGCCCGACCTGGCGCGCCTTCTGCGCATCCTCGGCGGTGAGCACTCCCTTGACCAGCAGCGGCAGCGAGGTCTGCTGGCGGAGCCACTCGAAGTCGGCCCAGGTCAGGCCCAGGTTCGTGAACATCATCAGCGACAGCGGGCCGGCCTGGTCGGGCACGTCGACCTGCTCCGGGTAGAGGGCGCGGAATACCGGGTCGCTGGTGTACTGGCCGATGCCCTCCCCCTTCAGGAAGGGCAGGTAGCCGTGGCGCAGGTCGCGGTCCCGCCAGGCCAGGCGCAGGGTGTCGAGGGTGACCACGATCGCCCCGTAGCCGGCTGCCTCGGCTCGCTTCACGAAGCTGGCCGTGACCTCGCGGTTGCTGACCCAGTAGAGCTGGTACCACTTGGGATGCTCGGGGCCCAACTCCTCGGCCACCTTCTCCATCGAGTAATGGGAGGCCGTGCTCAGGATCATCGGCACCCCGGTGGCGCGCGCGGCGCGGGCGGTCGCCAGCTCGCCGTCGGGGTGGGCGATGTACTGGACGCCCACCGGGGCCAGGAAGAACGGCGTCGGCGACTTGAGGCCAAGCACCTCGACGCCGAGCTCGCGATCGACCGGGCCGGTCAGCATCCGGGGCCGCAGCCGCCAGCGGTAGAAGGCCTCCCGGTTGGCACGCATGGTCTCCTCGGAGCCGGCGCCGCCCGCGATGTAGTCGAAGTTGGGCGGGGCGATGGAGTCGCGGGCGCGGGCTTCCCACTCCTCGGGCGTGTAAGGCCACTCGTTGGGGCCGCCGCCGAAGGCTTCCAGCATGAGCTGGGTCGCCAGGTCCATCAGCGCAAGGCTAAAGAAACGGAGGGTGGCCGGCCCCGATGGACCGGCCACCCCGGTAGACGATCTCTCAGGCGGGCGCCGCGGCGGGCTCGGCGCCGATCCCGGTCTGGGCCCGGACGTCGATCTCGTGGAACTTGACCTCGGCCAGCTTGTCGGCCTTGGCGAGCTCGCCGATCCAGGTGAAGAGGATCGCGCAGGCAAACCCGAAGGGGATGCTCACGATGCCGACGTTGGCGAGCGGGAAGGCGGGGTGGGCCGGCACCGGCAGCGAGAAGCCGGGGCCGATCGTGAAGAGCCAGATCGTGAGCACGGTGCCGCCCAGCAGGCCGGCCACCGCGCCCCAGGTGTTGAAGCGCTTCCAGAAGAGCGTGAAGAGGATCGCGGGCAGGTTGGCCGAGGCCGCGATCACGAAGGCCAGGCCCGCGACCAGGGCCGCGGCGTTGGTGGTGGCACCCGCCCGGGAGGCCAGCCAGATGGCGAGCAGGCCGACGAAGGCGGCCGTGATCCGGGCGACCAGCACCTGCTCCCGCTCGCTGACCTCGCCGTGGACCATCCCGCGCCGGATCACGTTGACGTAGAAGTCGTGCGAGAAGGCGCTGGAGGCGGCCAGCGTGAGCCCTGCCACCACGGCCAGGATGGTGGCGAAGGCCACCGCCGCGATCAGGGCCAGCAGGAACTCCCCGCCGCCGGTGCCGAAGAAGTTGTTGCCCAGGTACTCGGCCAGCTTGGGCGCGGCCAGGTTGCTGTTGGGCGTCTTGCAGGTGGTGCCCACAGCGCAGATGTGGGCCTTCCCGACCAGCGTCGCGGCGCCGAAGCCGAGGAACGTGGTCATGATGTAGAAGCTGCCGATCAGGCCCATCGCCCAGCCCACCGAGGCGCGGGCGGCCTTGCCGTTGGGCACCGTGAAAAAGCGCATCAGGATGTGCGGCAGCCCGGCCGTGCCCAGGATCAGCGCCATCCCCAGCGAGATGTTCTCGATCAGCGCCTTGTCGATGCCCCAGACGGTGGCCTTGCCGTATGTGTACTGGATCCCGGGCTGCATGAAGTTGAGCTTGGTGGTGGAGTCCTTGACCCCCGCCACGGCGCTGAAGAAGGAGCCCAGGTTGAAGTTGAAGTGGAGCAGCACCAGGAACGACAGGAGGAAGGCGCCGCCCATCAGCATGACCGCCTTCACGATCTGGACCCAGGTGGTGGCGACCATGCCACCGGCGATCACGTAGATCATCATCAGCAACCCGACCAGGGTGATCGAGGGGTCGAGCTTGGTGCCCAGGACGGCAAAGTTGAAGTAGCTCTTGAGGTTGGTGTCGAGGGTGGGGATCAGGATCTTGATCAGCGAGCCGGCGCCGATCATCTGGGCCATCATGTAGCTGGCGCTGACGGCCAGCGTGGAGATCGCCGCCGCCGAGCGCACGGGCACCGGCGAGAGCCGGTAGGCGAGGACGTCGGCCATCGTGTACTTGCCGGTGTTGCGCATCGGCTCCGCGATCAGGAAGAGCACGGTCAGGTAGGCCACCAGCCAGCCCACCGAATACATGAAGCCGTCGTAGCCGTAGAAGGCGATCAGGCCGGCGATGCCGAGAAACGAGGCGGCCGACATGTAGTCGCCGGAGATGGCTAGGCCGTTCTGCCAGCCCTTGATGCCGCGGCCGGCAGCCCAGAACTGGACCGCCGTGCCGGAGCGGCGTGCGGCCCAGGCCGTGATGCCGAGGGTGATGGCGACCACGATCAGGAAGAGGGCCAGGGTGATGCTCATGGCTGCGGTGGCCTCCCGGTCAACGAGCGCGCCCGCTCGCGGACCTTCTCGGCCAGGGGATCGAACACCCTGTTGGCGCGCCGGATGTAGAACCAGGCCAGGATCCAGGCCATGAAGAACTCCGAGAGGGCGAACAGGTAAGCGACGTTGACGTCGCCGATCACCTTGGTGCGCATGAAGTCGGTGGCCACGCCGTTGAGGACCGGCAGCAGGAAGTAATAGACCAGGAAGAAGACGGTCGCGGGCAGCACGAACCTCCAGCGGGCTCGTACCAGGTTCTTGAACTCGGGCGTGTCCTCGAGCCCGGCCCACCCCTCCAGGTCTGGAGCGGGCTCCGCCGGCGGTGCCTGGGCCGGGATCGCGGCCCCGTGGACATGTTCAGTCGGCATGCTGTTCCTCCGTCCAAACGGCCTCAGCTCGCAACCGGTTCGGTTGCGGTGAGAAATGAGTAACACCCAGCGTGTCTGACGCGCAAGGTTCACTGCGTCATCTCGGCCAGCCAGGCGATCGCGCGGGCGGGATCGGGGCCCAGCCGGCCGCTGAAGATCACCGTCGCGGGCCGCGCCTCCAGCAGCCGCTGCAGGCCCCGTTCGACGTCGGCTCGGTCCCCGGCCGCGAAGAAGAGGTCGAGCACGTCGTCGCTTACAGGTGCCGCGGGGTCGACGCCGTAGAAGTCGGTGATCGCCTTCATCTGGGGCAGGAAGCGCGCCAGCTGCGCCCGGGCCAGGTCGCGCGCCCGCTCGCGGTCGGGGTCGAGCGACACCCAGACGTCGCAGCCGAGCTCCACGCCGGCCGGGACTCGGCTGCGCAGGTGCTCGAGATAGCGGGTGTCCCAGGTGCCGGGCGGGCGCACCTCATCGCACCAGCCGCCGGCGGCCGCCGCCACCATGCGCTCACCGAAGGTGCCCAGGAATACCGGGACCCGGGGTCGGGGCGCCTTCCAGTTCAGCGCAGCGGCCGGATGCGTTCCGGCCAGGAGCTGCTGGACCTCTTCGACCATGCCCTTGACGCGCCCGATCGATTGCTCGCGGCGGATGCCGAGCGGCTCCAGGAAGGACCCCCGCCCGACGCCGAGCACGGCGCGGCTGCGCGAGAGCTCGTCGAGCGCGGCGACGTTCTGTGCGGTCACGGCGGGGTGGACGAGGTAGGGATGGGTCACGTCGGGCCCCACCAGCACGCGATCGGTGTGCTCGGCGACCAGAGTGAGGATGGGCCAGACGGGGCGCCACCAGACCACGTCGTGGACCGTGAGCTCGGTGAAGACGGCGTGGCTCTCGACGGCGCGGGCGAGCGCGGGGTATTCCCACATCGGGAACGAGCCGTGCAGCTGCACTCCGAACCGGGTCAGGGCCCTTCAACTATCTCGCTTAAGGGGTTGTCCAGGGCGCCTGGGCTCTATAGGCTGGTCGGGCGCTCCCCTCGAGGAGTCGTCATTGCGGGGGGTTTCGATGCAACTGCGCCGGCTCTCGGTGCCATTGGCCGCGGTCATCCGCCAGGTGCGCTCGCCATTGCTGATGACCGCCGCGATCACGTTTCTGGAAGTGCTCTCCCAGACGCCGCTCGCTCTTCCCTATGCCGCCCGCGGCCTGCTCTATGTGTTGTTGGTCGCGGTCGCCGCGGCCGCCGACGGGCTCCGCGCGGCGCTGGTGAGCGGCTTGCTGGCGGTGGCCTTCGCCTCCTACGCGCCCTACCTCGCCGGCCGTGCGCCGGACGGCCGCGAGCTGTTCGCGCTGGTGTTCGCGTGCGTGGTGGCGGCGCTCGCGGTGGGCGGTCTGCGCGAGCGCCAGGACCGGCTCAGGCTGGTGCTGGAGGCGGAGCGGGAGCGGTTGCGGGCCCAGAGGCTGGCGCCCGCCGAGTTCATGAACGCCGCCGCCCACGAGCTGCGCACGCCGGTCACCGTGGTGACCGGCTACCTGTCGATGCTGCAGGAGGGCAGCTTTGGCCCCGCACCCCCGCGCTGGGCAGCCGTTCTCGACATCGTCGCCCGTAAGGCGCACGAGCTCAGCGGGCTGGTGGAGCAGATGCTGCTGGCCAGCAGCGTCGACGTGGGGATGGTCGACCTCCCGCGGCTGGCGTTCGACCTCCGCCAGGCCGTCCAGCAGGCGGTGGAGCGCGCCGACCCTCGGGCCACCTTGCTGCAGGCCAGCCTCAGCTATCAGCTGCCATCCCACGCCCTGCCCGTGGAGGCGGACCCGGAAGCAGTCGGCCGCATCCTGGACGGCTTGATCGACAACGCGCTCACCTATGGCGGGCGGCAGCCCTGGGTCCGCATCACCGTCAGCGACGAGGGCGACGCGCAGGTGCTGGTCGAGGATCACGGCCGCGGGATCCCGCCCGAGATGAAGGAGCGCATCTTCGAACGCTTCGTGCGCGCCGAGGACCCGGACCACACGCCCGTGCCGGGCACCGGGCTGGGGCTGGCAATCAGCCGGGGCCTGGCCGAGCAGCAGGGGGGCAGCCTGGCCGTGCTCCGCTCCGAGCTCGGCGCCGGCAACGTCTTCGCGCTCCGCCTACCCCTGCGGCGGGCCTCGCCCGTCGCCGCCGGCTCATAGGCGGCCCCGCAGGGCCGCGGCATCGAGGCCACCCAATCCCAGGCTCTCGAGGGTGCGGCCAGTGCCGCGCAGGTCGCGACCGAGCACAGCGCCCGCCAGCTCGATGAAAGCGTCGCTGAGCGGCGTCGGGACACCCAGCGCGCCGCCCAACGAGGACCAGAGCACGAGCCCGATCTCGACATCCTCGACCAGGTACCGGTGGTCGAAGCCGAGCGGCTCCCGCCACACCGACTTGCGCTGCACGGTGCTGAAGGCGCCGGGTCCGTAGAGCCAATCCAGGTCCGCGTAGTAGTCCGGCAACGGCCAGTCGGGCGCGCCGTAGCCGAGCGCGCGGCGCAGTGCGATCCGCTCGCTGTCGAGGGCGGCCATGACGCGCTGGAGCGCCGGCGTGGTGCCCTCGACGTGAATGTCGTAGGCGCCCAGCCGCTCGATCGGAGCCGCATTCATGAGCACCAATGGGGCGTGGAGGGCCCCGTTGGAGTTGAGCAGCGCGGCGTCCAGCGCATCCTCCACAGCCTCCAGCTCCGGGTAGGCGGCGCGCACCACCGCCAGCGCGGGCTGGCTGTCGCGGGCGGGATAAACGCCCGTCGGGAGGTGGTGCGTGCGCATGGCCGTGCGCACCGCGTTGCCGCCCTGGAAGCGGGCCCCATAGGGGAGGGTCGCCGTTTCCGCCACGGGCACGCCCAGGCGGCGGCCCACCGGGTAGGCGCCGAAGGTGCCCGGCAGCAGGCCGACCACGGCAGCCGTGGGGACCTTGCCCGCCAGCCGCTCGGCCACGTCGGCCTGGGCGGTGGCGGGCATCGGGACCAGGACCAGCTCGGCGTCGCGCGCGGCGGCGCCGGCATCGTCGGTCACCTCGGCGAGGCGGCCGGTGCCCTCGCCGGCCACCCCCGCGGTCACGATCTCGCCGGTCCGGAAAACCTCGGCGAAGCGCTCGCGGTTGCGCAGGCAGAGGCGAACCTGGTGGCCGCGCAGCGCCAGGTCGGCGGCGGTGGCCAGCGCACCGTGGCCACCGCCGATGACGGCGATGTTCAATCCAGCTCGGCCACGATGCGCGCCGGCGCCCCATCCGAGCCGACGATCGGGATCGGCAGGGCGAAGGCCCGGAAGCGTCGGCCCGCGACGCGGTCCAGGTGCGCCACGTGCTCGGCGATCAGGACACCGGCCCCGAGCAGCTGGTGATGCACCGGCCAGTCGAAGCCGGGCTGCCGCCCACCCTCTTCCGGCAGGTCCGGTGTGGCCACGTCGAGCGCGACCAGCTTGACGCGGCGCTCGACCAGCCAGCCCGCCGCCTCCAGCGAGAGGTAGGGATGCGCGTGATAGCTGTGGTGGTCGTGCTGAAAGTACTGATCCCAGCCGGTCCGGACGAACACCAGGTCGCCGGGCTGGGGCGGCGGCCCGCCAGCCTCCAGGTCGGCGGGCGTGATCGGCTCCAGGCTTTGCCGGTCGACCTCCAGGCAGACCGCGTCGCCGTGCAGGCGTTCCAACTCGATGCTCGCCATGTCCTGGCCCTCGGCGAAGAAGTGGAGCGGCGCGTCGACGTGGGTGCCGGCGTGGACGACCGCCGTGACGCAGGTGGCGTTGAGGCCTCGCTCCTCGATTCGCAGGCAGCGGTCGATGCGCACCTCGGGGAACTGGTGCTGCAGGAACATCTCGCTCCCATAGGGCTGGGTCAGGTCGATGAGCAACGCCACAACTCCCCCGCCAGCGCCAGCGCCGGCACCGCGTGATTCCCGGCCGCCGCCACCCCGCGCACGGCCTCTAGCGACCGTACCGCCTGGCGCGGGGTGAAGCCAAGGCCCTGCTCGAAGTGGCGGGTCGCCTCGCTGCGCCCGCTGCCGGCGTTGACGATCTCCAGGAAGCGCCCGCGGTCCAGGCCCTCGGCCTCGGCGACGGCCACCATCTCGCGGGCCCCGAGCAGGCAGACTGCGCCGACCGCGCGGTCAAAGTGGTCGAGGTCGCAGCGCACGCTGCCAAAACCGCCCGCTCCCCACGCCTCGACCACCTCGTAAATTCGCGTGAAGTCGGCCCCCGCGCCCGCCTCGCGGACGACCAGCCGCCACGCCTCCCGCACCACCGCGACCAGCGGGATGGGCACCTCGCGCTCGGCGGCGATCGCGAGCGCGATGCCGACGTCCTTGAGCATCAGGGCCGCCGTGAACCCGCTCGCATAGCTGCCGGGCAGGATGTCGCGTGGGAACTTGACCTCGCTGTTCTGGGTGCGGCCGAGCCCGGCATTGAGGCGCTTGACCGTCCCCTCCGGCCGGTGGGCCGCGTAGCGCCCTATCGCCACCGCCTCCGAGGTGGCGCTCAGGGCCACCGCTGAGAGCGCGTTGTTGAGCGCCTTGGCCGCGTGGCCAGCGCCCAGGCCGCCGGCGTGGAAGACCTGGGACGTGAAGGCGGCCAGGACCGGCCGTGCCGCCTCCAGGTCTGTACCCGCGCCGCCCACCATGGCGGTGAGGGTGCCGGCGGTCGCGCCTGCCACCCCGCCGCTCACCGGCGCATCCACCATCCGCCGGCCCAGGCTCCGAGTGACGCTGGGCAGCGAGGAGGTGAGGTCGATGAGGAGGGGCACCTCAGGCAGCCCGCGCGCGATCGCGCTCACGGCCGTCGCGTCGGGCAGGCAGAGGAGCACCGCCTCGGCGTCGCGGGTGGCCGCCGGCGCATCCGCGGCGACCTCGAAGCCCTCGGCCGCCATGCGCTCACGCGCCTCGGGGGCGGCGTCATGGACCACTAGCCGATGCCCGGCGGCGCGCAGGCGCGCGGCGATCGGCGTCCCCATGCGCCCGGTGCCGATCAGGGCGAGCCGCATCCCGGCGGATCAGAATAGCCCTCGGTGAAGACGGCGCCCCCAACGGTCCACGCGCCCCCCAAGGCCGACGCGGCGGACCTGCTGGGACTCGAGCGCCTGCTCTCGGACGAGGAGCGGCTGATCCGCGACAGCGTGCGCGAGTTCGTGCGCGGGCGGGTCCTGCCCGGCCTCGAGGAGTGGTTCGAGAAGGGCGAGTTCCCCAAGGAGATGGCGCTCGAGATCGGCGATCTGGGCCTGCTCGGCATGCACCTCCAGGGCTACGGCTGCGCGGGGGCCAGCGCCACCAGCTACGGCCTCGCCTGCCTGGAGCTGGAGGCCGGCGACTCCGGTTTCCGCTCCTTCGTCTCGGTACAGGGCTCGCTCTCCATGTTCCCGATCTGGGCCTATGGCTCGGAGGAGCAGAAGCAGGAATGGCTGCCCCGGATGGCGCGCGGCGAGGTGATCGGCTGCTTCGGCCTGACCGAGCCCGACTCCGGCAGCGACCCCGGCAGCATGCGCACGAGCGCCCGCAGGGTGGGCGAGGACTGGGTCCTCAACGGCAACAAGCTCTGGATCACCAACGGCGGCCTGGCCGGCGTGGCGGTGGTCTGGGCTCGGGCGGACGACGGTGTCTTGGGCTTCCTCGTCCCCAGGGGCACCAAGGGCTTCACGACGCGCGACATCCACCGCAAGCTGTCGCTGCGGGCGTCGGTGACGTCCGAGCTGATCCTGGAGGACGTGCGGCTCCCCGACAGCGCCCGCCTGCCCGGCGTGCGCGGCCTCAAGGGCCCGCTCTCCTGCCTCAACGAGGCGCGCTACGGCATCGTCTGGGGCGTGATGGGCGCCGCCCGCGCCTGCTACGAGTCGGCGCTCGAGTACTCGAAGACCCGGGTCCAGTTCGGCAAGCCGATCGGCCAGTTCCAGCTCACCCAGCGCAAGCTCGTCGACATGCTGGTCGAGATCCAGAAGGGCACGCTGCTGGCCCTTCACCTGGGTCGCCTCAAGGACGAGGGCCGGTTGGCGCCCGAGCAGGTGTCGCTGGGCAAGCTCAACAACTGCCGGGAGGCGCTGGCAATCGCCCGCGAGGCGCGCTCGATCCTGGGCGCCAACGGCATCACGCTCGAGTACCCGGTGATCCGGCACATGAACAACCTGGAGTCGGTCTTCACCTACGAGGGCACCAACGAGGTGCACACGCTGGTGCTCGGCGAGCTGATCACCGGACTCCCCGCTTACCGTTGAGCGAAGAGAAGAAGCCCGAGCCGGAGCCCGAGAAGAAGCCGGCCGAGAAGCCGGCGGAGGCGCCTCCCGACCGCGAGTCGGCCAGCGAAGGCACCGTGACCATCGGCCGCACCAAGGTCCCCTACCGGGCGGTCGCCGGCACCTACACCATGAAGGAGGAGGACGGCACCCCCAAGGCGACGCTGTTCTATGTCGCGTACATGCGCAGCGGTGTTCGCGACACCTCGCGACGCCCCGTCACCTTCGCCTTCAACGGCGGCCCCGGCTCGTCGTCGGTGTGGCTGCACATGGGGCTCTTCGGTCCCCGCCGTGTGCCGCTCGGCGACGCCGACACCCCGCCCGCGCCGCCCTACCAGGCGATCGAGAACGAACAATCGATCCTCGACCTGACCGATCTGGTCATGATCGACCCCGTCTCCACCGGCTTCTCGCGCCCGGTCAAGAAGGACGACGCCAAGGAGTTCCACGGGCTGCAGGAGGACACCGAGTCGGTGGGCGAGTTCATCCGGCTCTGGACCTCGCGCAACCGGCGCTGGGAGTCGCCCAAGTTCCTGATGGGCGAGAGCTACGGGACCACGCGCGCGGCCGCCCTGGCCGGCCACCTGACCGACAAGCTCGGCATGTACGTGAACGGCGTGGTCCTGATCTCGACCATCCTCATGTTCCAGACCTCGCGGCCGGATCCGGGCAACGACCTGCCCTACGTCCTTTTCCTCCCGACCTACGCCGCCACCGCCTGGTACCACCAGAAGGTCGACCGCCGGCGCTGGAAGAGCGTGCGGGCGCTGACCGACGAGGTGGAGCAGTTCGCGCTCGGCGACTACGCGTCGCTGCTGATGCGCGAGGGGCGCGCCTCCAAAGCGGAGCACGTTTCGGTTGCCGAGCGCCTGGCCACGTACACGGGACTGAGCCGCGACTTCCTCGAGCGCGCCGACCTCCGAGTCGCACCCCAGCGCTTCTTCAAGGAGCTGCTGCGCGACCGCCGCCGCACCACCGGCCGGCTCGACACCCGCTACACGGGGATCGACCGCGACGCGGCCGGCGAGACGCCCGAGTACGACCCCGCCTACTCGATGATCCAGGGCATCTACACCGCCGCCATCAACGACTACATCCGGCGCGACCTGGGATTCGAGAGCGATCTCCTGTACGACATCATCTCGGAGCGGGTGCGGCCCTGGAAATGGGGCGAGCAGGGGGACGGCAAGTACCCCGAGGTGGTCTCACCCCTGCGCTCGGCGATGAACCGCAATCGCCATATGCGCGTGCTCGTGGCCTCCGGCTACTACGACCTGGCGACACCCTTCTGCGCGGCCGAGTGGACGTTCGACCACATGCAGCTGGACCCCGAGCTGCGCGGCAACGTCTCCTTCGCGCGCTACGAGGCGGGGCACATGATGTACGTCCACGAGCCCTCGATCAAGGCGCTGCGAAAGGATCTGGGCGAGTTCATGGAGCTGGCGCTGCGCAGCTGATTGCCTGCCCGCGGCTCGACCTGGTGTCGATGTCGCCGGTGTTCATGGAAGCGGTGCTGGCCGGCGATTTCGCCCGCGCGGAGGCGGAGGCGGGGGTGCCGCTGCCCGAGTTCTTCCGGGCCGAGCGCTGGGGGCATCTCCAGCACCGGCTGGGCCTGGCGCGCGCCGAGCCTGACGCCCTGGCCTGGCTGACGCGCCTGATGGTGCTGCGCGACGCCGTCCAGGCGGTGGGGTCGATCGGCTTCCACGAGCCCCCGCACCCGGAGGGCTGGGTCGAGGTCGGGTACACGGTCTTCCCCGAGCACCGGCGCCGGGGCTACGCAGAGGAGGCGGTGCGCGGGCTCTTCGACTGGGCCTGCGGGGAGCGTGGCGTCTGCCGGTTCCGCGCCTCGGTCGGGCCCTGGAACCAGCCTTCGCTGGCGCTCGTCCGCAAGCTCGGCTTCGAGCAGACCGGCGTGCAAATGGACGAGGTCGACGGCGAGGAGCTGGTGTTCGAGGTCACCTGGACCTAGCCATGGCGGGCCCCAAGATCACCTACATCGGCGCCGGCAGCTCGATGTTTACGGCCCGGCTGGTCGCCGACCTGGTCGCCACCCCGGGCCTGGAGGGCGGGACCTTCGCACTCGTCGACATCGACGCCGAGCGGCTGGAGCTGGCGCGCCGCGTGACCGAGAAGGTGGTGCAGGCTTCGGGCGGGCACTGGCAGGTCGTCAGCTCGACCGAGCGCGAGGAGCTGCTCCCGGGCAGCGACTACCTGATCAACTCCATCGAGGTGGCCGGCCTGGCCTGCGTGGAGCCGGACTACGAGATCCCGCTCCGGTACGGCGTCGACCAGTGCATCGGCGACACCATCGGCCCCGGCGGCATCTTCAAGGCGCTGCGCACGGGACCCGACTGGCTCGGCATCATCGCGGACGCCGAGCGCCTGGCGCCGGGTGCGGTGGTCATGAACTACAGCAACCCGATGTCGATCCTCACGCTGGTGGCGGCGCGCGCCTCGAGCCTGCCGGTGGTCGGCCTCTGCCACAGCGTCCAGGGCACCTCCCGGCAGCTCGCCGAGTACCTTGCCATCCCCTACGCGGAGCTCCAATGGCGCTGCGCGGGCATCAACCACAACGCCTGGTTCACGCAGCTCGAGCGCGACGGGGAGGACATGTACCCGCGGCTTCGGGAGCGGGCGCGAGATCCCGAGATCTATGAGCAGGATCCCGTCCGCTTCGAGGTGATGCTGCACCTGGGCGCGTTCGTGACCGAGTCGAGCGGCCACTTCTCGGAATACGTCCCCTACTTCCGCAAGCGCCCCGACCTGCTCCGGAGGTACGCGCGGGCGGGCTATCTCGGCGAATCCGGCTTCTATGCCCGGAACTGGCCGCGCTGGCGCGACGCCAATTCAGAGAACGTGCCGGACCCGAGGCGCAGCCACGAATACGCGTCCTACATCGTCGAGGCGATCGAGCTCGACCGCCCGGTCGAGATCCACGGCAACGTCCTCAACGGCGGCGCCATCGCCAACCTGCCCGCCGGCGGCAACGTCGAGGTCGCCTGCCGGGTCGATCGCCAGGGGATCCGGCCCCAGGCCTTCGGAGCGCTCCCTGAGCAGCTGGCCGCGCTCAACCGCGCGCACATGTCGGTGCACGAGCTGGTGGTGCAGGCCCTGCTCGAGCGCGACCGCGAGAAGGCGCGGCTGGCCCTGATGCTGGACCCGCTGACGGCGGCGGTCTGCTCGCTGGAGGAGATCAGCCGGATGTTCGACGAGATGTGGGCGGCCGAGCGGCCGTATCTGAGCGCTTTCGAGTAGCCGGCGTCCCCCTCCCCCTCGCTTCGCGAGGGACCTCCCCGCCAAGCGGGGAGGAGTTTTTAGTGGTGTGTCCGCGCGCCTCGCACGTCGAGCGCGCCCAGCAGCCGGTTAGTCGCCGCCGCCACCTCGGCCACCGCCGCGTCGAAGGCGTCCTGGTTGTGGGGCGCCGGCTTGCCGAAACCGCTGACCTTGCGCACGAACTGGCGCGCGGCCTCGTGGACCTCGGCCTCGTCCGCGACCTCGCCGCCGTCCCGCAGCCGCTTGATGGACCGGCACATCAGGGCCGGGCCACCGCGAAAAAGCAGCCGAGGTGATCGCCGTCCTTCTCCTGGAGGTAGGCGAGGCCCAGCCAGAGACCGGGCGCGACCTCGCGCACCTCGTCCTTCACCGAGCGCACCAGGGGCGGGTTGCCATGGTGGTCGTAATTGAGCTGGAGGGCGTCGAAGTCGCCCGCCCGGGAAGGCCCGACCTCGGTCTCGAAATGGAACCAATTGAGCTTCTCGCCCAGCACCCGGTTGACTCCCTCCCCGTGCATGGAGTCGTGGTGTTCGAAGGTCTTGCCCTGCCAGAGCGTCCCCGCCAGCGCCCGCAGCCAGCGTGAGACGTGAGGCTCCTGTGCCCTGGGCACCGCCAGCATGCGGCCCTGCAGCCGGCCATCGAGGTCGGCCACGGCCGGCGTGCGCGCCGCCCGGTAGAGCTCCAGCAGTTGATCCGGGTCCATCCCCAGCAGGTCGTCGATCGTCACCGCGCGCCGCGTCTTCATGGCGGCCCTAAGTTAGCGCGTGTAGCGGTGGGCGTAGCGCGGCGCCGGGCGGCCGGGCTTGAGGTCGGGGCTGTCTATGGGCGCCCCGGTGGCGAGCACGAAGGGCACCACCCCCGCCCAGTGGGGCAGGTCGTGGTCCTCGAGGGGGTCCTTGGGCGGGCCCGTGCGCACCTTGGCCGAGAACTCGGTGATCGGGAGGCGGACGATCGTGGTGGCGGCCGTCTCCTTGGGCGTCGGCCACCGGCAGTCGGCCCAGCGGCCGCGGGCGACGTGCTCCACGACCGCCGCGAACGCCTCCTGCTTCTCGTCCAGATCGGTGACCTCGACCGCGCGGCCCAGGATCACCGCCGAGCGGTAGTTCATCGAGCTGCTGAAGGCGGAACGGGCCAGCACCAGGCCGTCCACGATGGTCACGGTCAGGCAGACGTCGATGCCTTCCTTGAGCGACGTGAGCATCCGGGAGACCGGCGAGCCGTGGAGGTAGACCACGTCACCCACGCGAGCGTGGATGGTCGGGATCACGTAGGGACGCCCCTCGGCCACGAAGCCGAGGTGGCAGATCAGCCCCTCGTCCAGCACCTGGTCCACCGTCTCCCGGTCGTAGCGACCACGCTCCGGGTGACGGCGGACCTTGGTGGCCGGCGAGCTCGGCCTCAGCGCCGGCCTTTCTGTTCCGCCGCCCGGATCATCTCCTGGTGGCGAACCTCGGCCAGCATCGCCAGCACGCTCGTGTACCAGACCATGGCTCTGCACCTCCTTGGGATTTTGTGTCACTACATCTTCCGGTTTGTGACACCACTATAAACGATCAAATCTTTCCTCTTGTTCCAGGATTTGTTACAAAGGGCGCCGTGGACGCCGCCCGCCTGATCCGCGGCCACCGGGCGGGCGAGATCAGCGACAGCGTGGAGGCGGCCGTGCGCTCCGGCGCCCTCCATCCCGGCGACCGCTTGCCGCCGGTGCGCGTGCTGGCGGACCAGCTAGGCGTCAGCCCCACCACCGTCGCCAGCGCCTACCGCGGCCTGCGCCTGCGCGGCATCGTCACCGCCGCCGGGCGGCGCGGAACCCGGGTCGCCGACCGGCCGCCGATCTCGGCCCCGATCCCGATCCCGGACCCTCCGGGCGCCCGCCGGCTGTGGCAGGGCAACCCCGACCCTCAGCTGCTCCCAGACCTGGGGCCCGTCCTGGCGCGCATCGGCGGCTCCCGCCGGCTCTACGGCGAAGCGGCCAACCGGGTCGAACTGCTG
>DATCNF010000159.1:0-4473 GCA_036565325.1 Candidatus Dormiibacterota bacterium
CAGGCCTCACGCTCGGTGACCTCACGCTCTACACGCAGGCCGCGTCGGCGGTCCAGGGCTCGATCGGGGGCCTGCTGGGCGGGTTCAGCGGCATGTACGAGCACAACCTCTATCTCTCCAACCTCTTCGACCTGCTGGCCACCAAGACCGCCATCGATAAGCCGGATTCACCGAGGCCGCTCCCGCAGCCCGTGAAGGGCGAGGTCGTGTTCGAGCACGTCTCCTTCGGATACCCGGGCCAGGAGGGCAACGCGCTCACCGACGTCTCCTTCCGGATCGCCCCGGGCGAGACGGTGGCCGTGGTCGGCCGCAACGGCGCCGGCAAGACGACCCTGATCAAGCTCCTGACGCGCCTGTACGACCCCACCGCCGGACGGATCCTGATCGACGGCGTCGACATCAAGGAATTCGACCCCGACCAGTTGCGCTCGCTGGTGGGCGCCATGTTCCAGGACTACGTGACCTACCAGGCGACCGCCGCCGAGAACATCGGCCTGGGTGACGTGCCCCAGATCGAGGACCGGCCTGCGATCGCGGAAGCCAGCCGCAAGGGCGGCTCGGCGCCCATGATCGACCGCCTTCCCCAGGGTCTGGACACCGCCCTCGGCAAGTGGTTCGACTTCAAGGGCGCCAACCTGTCGGGTGGCGAGTGGCAGAAGGTGGCGCTCTCCCGGGCTTTCATGCGCGACGCCCGGATCCTGGTGCTCGACGAGCCCACCTCGGCGCTCGACGCCCAGGCCGAGTTCGACCTCTTCGAGCGCTTGGGGGAGCTGAGCAAGCACCGGACCGCGGTCTACATCTCGCACCGCTTCTCAACAGTGAGACGAGCCGACCGCATCCTGTTCTTGGAGGAGGGCCGGCTCGTCGAGGAGGGAACCCACCGCGAGCTCATGAAGCTCGGTGGGCGTTATGCGAAGTTGTTTCGGCTCCAGGCTGCCGCCTACACGGATGACGGGGTTACCGACGAGATGGCGACCGCCGCCACCCGCTAGGCGGGTCCTGTTTTCAGTTCTTAGAGAGACGCCTTCCAGGTGACCGTGAAGTGGTTCCCGTGGAACGCGCCGGGCTCGGCGCGAACCGGGCTCTTGGGACCGGTCATGGTGATCGCAACGGGCTTGGAGTGCCCGCCCTCGTGATCGCCGTCCTGATGGTCGCCGTCGTTGTTGCCATCTTCGTTGCCGTCCGACGCGTGCGCGAAGAACTTGGTGAAGGTGACCTCGCCGAAGTTCGCCAGCGGCGCAGCGCCGCCGGGGACCGGCACGTCGACGATGGCTTCCGCGGAAGTCCGCGGAGCGCCGTTATCGGCCGCGGTCGCGGTGTAGTACGCGTCCTGCGTGTGGTTGTAGAGCGCGAAGTGGAACTCGCCACCGCTGAACCACACAGCGGCGGTGATGTGGTCGCCGGCCTGGACCGGGAACTGCGCCTGCGTCAGGCGCACGGTCGTGCAGGCAGCCGGCCCGGTGCACGTCTCGTAGTAGCCCAGCTCCTTGAATACGTTGGTCGCCGGGGGCGGTCCGCTCGGGGCGCACTGGATCGCGGTACCAGCCCGCTCGTGGAACTGGTTGCCGTAGCCGTCGAGACCTGCGGAAAAGGTCGCCAGGCTCGGCATGCCAACCGCGGGGCAGCCCGGCACCAGGGCAGGCTCCACCCACGACGCGGTCGCGAAGTTGAAGGCCTGGTCGCTCTTGGCGGTCGCGGCGTAGCCGGCCCAGTTCGTGCTGGTGCCGCCCGTGCCGTTATCCGGAGCCGCCAGGGCTGCCGTGGTTGCGCCGAACGAAAACGCGGCCGCCAGGACGACGGCCCCTATAGGACGAAAAAACAATTCACTCCCTCCTTGTGTTCTGAAAGAACGGCGGGACTGTACGGAACTTGCGGCCGCAAAGTCAATGAGTTAGGCGAGATCGCCCCGGCGTCGAGCCTAGCCTCTAGGTACGAGGCGCCGCCGGCGGCCATAGCCGCACAATCGAGCCCATGCCGGGACCGCTGGCCGGGGTTCGAGTGCTGGAGCTGGCGACCTTCGTCGCCGGGCCCTTCGCCGGCCGCCTCCTGAGCGACTTCGGCGCCGACGTGATCAAGGTCGAAGCCCCGGGCGGCGGCGACCCCCTGCGGGAGTGGGGGAACCGCAAGCACGAGGGCAAGACGGTCTGGTGGCCCCTCCAGACTCGCGGCAAGAAGCTGGTCACGCTCGACCTCCGTCAGCCACGCGGCCAGGAGCTCTGCCTGCGCCTGGCGGCCGAGAGCGACGTCCTGATCGAGAACTTCCGCCCCGGCACCCTGGAGCGCTGGAACCTGGGCCCCGACCGCCTGCTGGCGGCCAACCCGAAGCTGGTGATCGGCCGCGTCTCCGGCTACGGCCAGACCGGGCCCTATGCCGAGCGCGCTGGGTTCGCGAGCGTCGGCGAAGCGATGGGAGGCCTCCGCTACATCAACGGCTACCCAGGAGAGGCGCCCCCTCGTGCCGGCATCTCGCTCGGCGATACGCTGGCCGCGCTTTTCGTGCTCCAGGGCATTCTCATGGCCCTGTATCACCGCGACGTCCACGGCGCCGGCGGCCAGGTGGTGGACGCCTCGATCCTGGAAAGCTGCTTCGCGATCCTCGACAACATGGTTCCCGAGTACGCCAAGTTCGGCTACGTGCGCGAGCCCAACGGCACCGCCATCGGCTACGCGGTGCCGTCCAACGTCTACCGCTCGCGCGACGGGCGCTGGGTGGTGGTGGCCGCCAACTCCGACAGTCTGTGGCGACGCCTGTGCACGGCGATCGGGCGCGACGACCTGCTCACGGACGAGCGCTTCGCCAGCTACTGGACGCGCATCCAGAACGTGGTGGAGATCGACGCCATCCTCGAGGCCTGGGTGGGCGAGCGGGACGCGGCCGAGGTCGACAGCGTTCTCAACGGGGCGGGCCTTGTGAGCGGGCCCGTCTACTCGATCGCCGACATCTTCGCCGACGCCCACTACCGGGAGCGTGGAATGCTGGTCACCGTGCAGGACCCCACCTTTGGCGAGCTGGTGATGCCGGGCGTCGTGCCCAAGCTCTCGGAATCGCCGGGCGAGGTCCCGCCGCCCGGTCCCTGGCAGATCGGGAGCGACAACCAGGCCGTCTACGGGGGCGTCCTGGGCTTGTCGGACGCCGAGATCGCGGAACTTGCGCGGGAGGGCGTCCTGTGAAGGTCACGGTCTGCGACGTGGGACCCCGGGACGGCCTCCAGAACGAGTCCGTGGTCCTGGAACCGGCGCTGCGCGCCGATCTGGTCAACCGGCTGGCGGCGGCCGGGCTGCCCCGCATCGAGGCGGTCAGCTTCGTCCATCCCAAGCTGGTGCCGGCGATGGCGGGCGCCGAGGAGGTCGTGGCCGGAATCCAGCGCCGCCCGGGCACCGTCTATGCGGGCCTGGTCCTCAACGAGAAGGGCTACGACCGCGCGCTGGCCGCCGGCGTGGACGAGATCCACTACGCCTTCGCGATGACCGACGAGTTCGGGATGCGCAACCAGAACCAGACCAGCGAGCAGGGTCTGGAGGTCGGCCAGACGCTTATCAGGCGCGCGCGCGCGGACCGCAAGCCCATCACCGTC
The DNA here is from genome assembly GCA_036565325.1 of Candidatus Dormiibacterota bacterium. Taxonomy (GTDB): domain Bacteria; phylum Chloroflexota; class Dormibacteria; order Dormibacterales; family Dormibacteraceae; genus CF-28. Next base: position 3,576 of record DATCNF010000159.1, read on the forward strand.
AGCTTCATCGTCTCCTTCGGCTGCCCCTTCGCGGGCCGGGTCGAGGCGCGGCGAGTGCTCGGCTTCGCCGAGCGGCTGATGGCCGATCCGCCCGACGAGATCTGCGTGGCCGACACCATCGGCGTCGGCGTTCCCACACAGGTCAAAGAGCTGGTGGGCGGCCTGCGCGGCCTGGGCGCGACCGCGGGCGCTCACTTCCACAACACTCGGAACACCGGCTACGCGAACGCGCTGGCGGCTCTTGAGGCAGGGGCCACGGTCCTCGACGCCTCGGTCGGCGGCACCGGCGGTTGCCCCTTCGCACCGAGGGCTACCGGCAACATCGCGACCGAGGACCTGGTCTACATGCTGGAGGGGATGGGGATCGAAACCGGGGTCCAGTTGGAGCCTTTGCTCGAGACCTCGCGCTGGCTCGGGGAGCAGCTGGGCAAGGAGCTGCCGGGCCTGGTGGCCAGGGCGGGGACCTTTGCGCCAATCGCAAGCTGACGGTCAGGTGACCCCGCGGGAACCTTGAGAGGGGGTAGCCAAAGCGAGAGACTGCAATGCAACCTTGAATGAGCTGATGGCCGAAGTACTGGTGGCCGAAGACAACCCCCTCAACTTCGAACTGGTCCGTGACCTCCTCGACGCGCGTGGTCACACCGTGGAATGGGCCCGCGACGGGGAGGAGGCGCTGGCCAAGGCGCGGTCGGGGAAATACGACCTGCTGCTGCTGGACCTCCACATGCCCCGCCTTGACGGTCTCCAGGTGGTGCGCGCGCTGCGCGCGGCGCCGCCGTCGCGTCCCCTCAAAGTGATCGCCCTCACCGCCGACGCCATGGCAGGTGTTCGAGACGACCTCTTCGCCGCGGGCGTGGACGGTTACCTGTCCAAGCCCCTGGACCTCCGGGCCCTGATC
>DATCNF010000160.1:0-9979 GCA_036565325.1 Candidatus Dormiibacterota bacterium
GGGGAGGAGTTTCCTCAGACCTGGCGCAGTGCCCTGCGTATGAGAAGGGCTCCCAGCAGCGCTTCCACCAGGGCCATCAGCACGAGCACCCCCAGGGGGGTCCAGAGGGCGCTGCCCGTGTCTCCCTGCACCAGCACCGCGCGGTAGGCCTGGGAGGCCCAGACGTTGGGCGTGATGCGGCCGATGTTGGCCAGGAAACCGGGCAGGCTGGTGCTGGGCAGCAGTGAGCCCCCGACGGCCCCGACCCCGACCGTGAGGATGGCGCCCACCGCCTGGAAGATCTGCCGCGCCGCGTACCCGACGCCCATGACCAGGACCGTGTAGCCGCTCAGGGCCAGGCCCACCGCCATTGAGATCACGATCAACAGAGGGACATTGGGCCCCGCGCTCATGCCATCTGCGATCGAGACCACCAGCACGATCGCCAGCGCCAGCATGATCCAGACCCAGGACGCCAGGGCCCGGGCCACGATCACCTCGGGCAGCGAAAGGCGCGTCCAGAGCAGCCTGCGGAGGCGGCTGTTCTCGTGCTCCGACGCCATCGAGAACGCCAGCAGCAGCGCCACCAGCTCGAGCACGCTCATCGCCGTGACGGTCGCGAACTGCGCTTGCGGCGTGAGCGTGGTCGCGGGCTGCGCGGGTCCCACCAGCGTGGTCTGGTTGCGCGTGCGCCCGATCTGGAACTTGGTCAGCGCGTCGCGCTCGGCGGTGGCCGCGGCCGTGTCCTCGTTGGTGCGCGCGCGGGCCGCTCGCAGGCGCGCGGCCGCGACCGCCGTCGCCACGGCGCTGATCTCCACGCCGGCGTTGGAGATGGCGGTGGTGGCGAGCGCGTCCTGCCGGGACCCCCGGCGGTTCACGAACGTCTGCAGCGCCACCGCGCTGCCCTGCAGCACCGAGGCGTCCAGCCCCTTCGGCAGCAGCACCACGACCACGTCGGGATGGGCGTTGACGTAGCCCTGCGGGTTCTCGCTGCCCGCCAGCGAGAGGGTGGTCAGCCCCTTCCAGGTCAGAAGCTGGGACGCCACCTTCTTGGAGAGCGTCGTGGAGTCCTGGTCCAGCACCCCCAAGCGGTCCGGCGCCGCCGCCGGCGGGCTGAAGGTGAGATTGGCCAGCAGCGTCAGGACCAGCGGCAGCCCGACGATCGCCAGCAGCAGCCGGGGGTTGGTGAGGATGAGCCGGGTCTCGTGCTCGAACAGGCGGCCGATCCGCGCCAGCGGCGTCATGGCGCGGGCACCAGCTCCAGCAGCAGCTGCTCCAACGAGGGCGGCCGCACCTCGACCCGGCCCGCGATCAAGCCCTTGCGCTCCAGGCGCTGCAGGATGGCCGGCAGGGTGCGGGCGGCGTTGGCGACCTGGGCCTTGAGGACCAGCTCCTCCACGCTCCAGCCGAGCACCCCCTCGATGCCATCGAGGTCGGCATCCTCGCCGCCCTCGCCGAGCTCCACCTCGACCACCGCCGAGCCGAGCCGGTGCACCAGGCGCGCGGTCTCCTCGTGGATCCTCTGCTCCCCCTCCACCAGGACCAGCACGCGGTGCGCGAGCTGCTCCAGGTCGGCCAGGTTCATGCTCGTGATCACGACCGCAGTGCCCTGGCTGAGGAGCTCGGCGACCGCCTGCAGCAGGACCTGGCGGGCGAGGGGGTCGAGCGCCTGCGTCGGCTCGTCCAGGAGCAGGACCGCCGGGCGGTGGATGAAGGCGATCGCGAGGTGCAGCCGCCGCGCCACCCCGGCGGAGTAGGTGAAGGCGCGCCGCGCGGCCCAGCGGCCGAGGTCGAAGCGCTCCAGCATCTCGTCGACACGGGCCTCCAGCTCGGCACCGTCGAGCCCGTACATGGCGCCGAAGAGCGCGAGGTTCTCGCGCCCCGTCAAACGCGGGTAGAGGGTCACCTCCTGGATCGCCAGTCCGACCTCCAGGGGCACGACGCCCGAGCGCACCGGCTTGCCCAGCACCCGCACCTGGCCCTTGGTGGCGGGCAGCCAGCCGGCGATCGCGGCCAGCAGGGTGGACTTGCCCGAGCCGTTGGGCCCGGTCACACCCAGGCACTGGCCGGGGCCGACGGAGAAGGTCAGCCCTCGGAGGACGCCCCGGCCACGGCGCGAGGCGTGCAGGTCCTCTACCTCGAGGACCGTATCTATTTAGTGGACTGCCTTGACCGTGAGCTGGATGACGCCGGAGGGCGCGTTCACGGTGATCCGGTCGCCCTTGCGCTTGCCGAGCACCGCCCGGCCCACAGGCGACTCCACCGACATCCGTCCCGAGGCGGGGTCGGCCTCGACCGCGCCCACCAGGTGCCAGGTCTCGACCGTGCCGTCGACATCCTCGACCTCGACCGTCGACCCCGGCTCGGCGACCGCGCCGTGGTGCTCCTCGATGATCTGGGCGCGCCCGATCATCTCCTCGAGCTCGTAGATCTGGCGGTCGAGGCTGGCCACCTCTTCCTTGGCCTGCTCGAACTCGGGATTGTCCTCGATGTCGCCGGGCTGCGCGGCCTCCTTCATGCGCTCGGCGGCTTCCTTGCGGCGCGCGCGCGCTTCCTCGAGGTCGTGCTTGAGCTTCTGGAGGCCCTCCGCGGTCACCAGCACGGGTTCGCTGAGGTCCACTTGCAAGCCAATAATATGCCGGATGTCGGTGACCCTCGGGCCGGGCGACGCCCTCCTGATCGTCGACCCGCAGGTCGACTTCTGCCCGGGTGGGACGCTCGCCGTGCCTGGCGGGGACCGCATCTTCCCGGCCCTCAACCGGGCGGCCCGCAGCGCCCCGCTGGTGGTCGCCAGCCGCGACTGGCACCCTGCCGACCACGTCTCCTTCGCCGCCCGCGGCGGGCCCTGGCCGGTGCACTGCCAGGCGGGCACGCCCGGCGCCGAGTTCCACCCGGCGCTCGACACCTCGCGGATCGGGAAGGTGGTGAGCAAGGGCAGCGATCGCGATCGGGAGGCCTACTCCGCCTTCGACGGCACCGGCCTCAGTGACTGGCTCCGCGAGCAGGGCGTCCACCGCCTGCTGGTGGGCGGGCTGGCGACCGACTACTGCGTCCGCGCTTCGGTCCTGGACGCTCGCCGCGAGGGCTTGGAGGTGCTGGTCCTGGAGGATGGCATCGGCGCCGTCGACGTCCAGCCGGGCGACGGCGAGCGGGCGCTGGAGGAGATGCGCCAGGCGGGCGTCGCCACCCTCCGCAGTGAAGACCTTGGCTGAGCCGGAACCCCTCGACGCCGAGGCGTTCAACATGGCCTGCTTCCGCCTTTCGCGGGCCCTGGAGACGCTCGGCTTCGCCGTTCCGGAGGCGGTGCCGCTGGCCCGCCGGCTGCTCCGGGTCGTCGGCCGGGTGGTCATCGACGTAGGGGTCGAGGGCGCGGATCCCGCGGTCTGGCCCAACACCGAGGAGATGGCGCTGCAGTGGATCGACGAGGCGATCAAGCCGCTCGGCTTCGAGGTCAAGCCGATCCCGGGTGGCGGCCGTTCCGAGCTGCCCGAGCCGTCCGCCTCGTGGTAGCCGCGAGGTAACCCGCGCCCGTAACCCCATCAGACGTGGGACTTGCCACCGCGCCGAGGCCGACCGGCCAGCTGGAGCGGGTGCGCCGGACGGTGGCGCTCCTCGAAAGGCGCGGCTATGCCGTGCCGCCGCAGCGGCTGGCCGAGGTCTGCCTGGGCGGCGAGATCTCCGCCCTCGAGGTGCGCTTCGCGGTGGCCGCCTCCGACGGCGAGCTGCGCGAGGCCGAAGGCCTGGTGGTCAGCCCCGCGCTGGGAGCGCGGGCCCCGGCGATCCGCCGGCGCACCGACGACCATGCCGCCGCGGCGGCGGGCTACCTGCCCGAGACGCTGCGCTTCGCGCGCCGCGTGATCGAGCTCTGCCCCTACGTGCTCAGCCTCTCGATCGCCGGCTCGCTGGCTTCGGGCGGCTTCCAGGAGACCGACGACGTCGACCTCAACTTGGTGGTCGAGGACGGGCGCCGCCATCTCGCCTACGTGGCCGTCAACCTGCTCGGCTACCTGCACGCGGCGCGCTTCCGGGGCAAGCCGATCGACGCCTCGACGCGCCGGCCGCTGGCTCCCCGGCTGATGACGCTCAACCTGGTGCTGGAGCGCTCGCAGTGCTTTCCGCTGCGGCGCCAGGACGAGGACATGGCGTTCGAGCTGCTGCAGTCGGAGCCGATTTTCGGCGCCGCCTTCCTGCGCCGGGTGGCGGTGGCCAACCCCGGCCTCACCGAGGCCTTTCCGCAGCTGGCGAGCAAGACGGCGGTGGTCGAGGTGCTGCCACGCGCGCGGCTGCCGGCCGCTCTCTTCCCGCGCCTGCTCGACGCTCCCTCCCGCACCTTCGGCAAGGCTGCCTGGCGCTACATGCAGTGGACCCGCCGCGGCTCACCGGAGGCGCGGGCCCGCGTCGCTTTCGTGCGCGAGACGATGCGGCCTTACACCCTCTTTCTCGACTCGTGATCGGGGTCGCCGGCGGCCTCCTGTTCCTGAGCAGCGTCCTGCTTTTCGGGTTCGGCCTCAACCTCCTGTACCTGAGCTGGCGCTCATTGCGGCTGCGCCTGCCGGCGCCGCCGCCGGCCGCCGGCCAGACGCCGCTGGTCTGCGTCCAGGTCCCGGTCTACAACGAGCGCTACGTGGTCGAGCGCGTAGTCGACGCGGCCGCCGCCCTGGACTGGCCCCGGGACCGGCTCGAGATCCAGGTCCTCGACGACTCCGACGACGAGACGGTGGCGATCGCCGCCCGCGCCTGCCGCCGCTGGCGCAGTCGCGGGGTCACGATCAGCCACCTCCGTAGGGGCGTGCGGACCGGCTACAAGGCGGGGGCGCTGGCCCACGGCATGGGCTTGACCCAGGCCGCCTTCTTCGCCGTCCTGGACGCCGACTTCATCGTGCCGCCGGGTTTCCTCCGGGACCTGATGGGCGCCTTCACCGATCCCCGGGTCGGGTTCGCCCAGGCGCGTTGGGGCCACCTCAACGAGGACTACTCGGTGCTCACCGCGGTCCAGGCGCTGGCCATCGACTACCACTTCCTGGTCGAGCAGGCGGTGCGCTCCACGGGCGGCTTCTTCACCAACTTCACCGGCACGGCCGGCGTCTGGCGGCGGGCCGCGATCGAGGACGCCGGGGGCTGGAGCGCCGCCACCCTGACCGAGGACCTGGACCTGTCGTACCGTGCCCAGCTCCGCGGCTGGCGGCCCGCCTACCGCGAGGACGTGATCGTTCCCGAGGAGCTGCCGGTGTCGGTCGGAGCCTACCGGCGCCAGCAGCGGCGCTGGGCGACGGGCTCCTTCCAGTGCGCTTTCCGCCTGCTGCCGCGCCTGCTCCGCGCGCGCCTCCCGGTGGCCGTCAAGCTGCAGGGCTGCATCCACCTGCTGGCGTACGGCGTCGGCCCCCTGATGCTCCTCCAGCTCGCCTGCTACCCCTTCGTGCTCTGGGCCGGGTTCCGCAACGAGCCGCTGCCCGGGCTGGGCTGGGTCGGGCTCTGGCTCAACCTGCTCAGCGTCGCGCCCTGGGCGGGGTTCGTGATCGCCCAGCACCGGCGCGGGCGGCCCTGGTGGCGCGGCCTGGCCGGCATCGCCTGCCAGGTGCTGGGAGCCGGCATGGCGCTGACCGTGGCCGGAGCCCTGCTGCGCGGCCTGCGCGGCGGCGGCGAGTTCCAGCGCACCCCCAAATACCGGATCGAGCAGCGCGGCCAGGAGTGGCGCGACTCCGCCTACGCCTTCGCGGCCCGGCCGCCGCTGGGCGAGCTGGCGCTCGGGCTGCCGGCGCTGCTGCTGGTCCTGCTCGCCGCCTCCCTGCACGCCTGGCTGATCGCCTTCTACTCCCTGCTCTTCGCGACCGGGATGATCGGGGTCGGCCTGCTGTCCCTCGCGGAGGCCCTCGAGGTCGTGACCCTGCGCCGGCTCGGCCGGGGTGCCGCGCGCCGCCTGCGGGCGGTCGGCCCGGCGCTCCTGCTGCTGGGGCTGGCGGCGCTGGCGATCGGGGGCGTGAGCGCGATCGGCGATCCCTTCGAGGACTCCTACCACCACTGGCTGCTCTCCGCCACCCTGGTCGCCACGGGTCACCTGCACGACCCGCTGTTCGGGATGGAGGACAGCTGGCTGCCGGCGTACCACTTGTTCGGCGCCGGCGTCTTGAGCGTGTTCGGGCTCTGGAACCTGGCGGCCCTCAAGGCCGCCAACGTCGGGCTGGCGGTGCTCACCCTGGTCGCGGTGCTGCGGCTGGCCGGCTCCCCCCGCCGGGGCCGGGTCGCGGTCTTCCTGCTGGCCACCAACCCGGTTTTCCTGCTCACCGCCGGCTCGGTGGTCGCGGAGCCGTTGCTGACCCTGGAGCTGACGGCCGCCGCCCTGGCCGCCGTCTCCCGGCGGCTGGGCCTGGCGGCGCTGCTGGCCGCCGCCGCCTGCCTGACCGGGACCAAGGCCTGGCTCTGGGTCGGCGTGGCGCTGGTGGCGCTGGTGGCGCCGCGGCTGGCGGGTGCCCGCTGGCGCGGCCCCTCCGCGCGCTGGCTGGTGCCCGGCCTGGCCGTCCTGGTGCTCCTCCAGCTGGGATTCGCGCCCGCCTCGCACTCGGTTGCCCGGGCGGCAGCCGAGGTGACCTCGGCCGCCGCCCGCGGGAGCGTGTCAGCGACACCGGCCGGCCGGCTCGGGGATTTCACGGGCTACCTGGCGCTGGCCACCCTGCCCCTGCTGGCGCTGGCGCCGTTTGGGCTGCTGGCGGAAGCGCGGAGCGTCGCCGGGCGCCTGCGGCTGCAGGCGCTGCACGGGCCGGCGGCCGGCTACCTGCTGCTGGTGGTGCTGCTGGTCGCCGGCGGGGCCTACAGCGGCAGCCACCGGTACATCTACCCGGCGCTGCCCGCGCTCGCGATCCTGGCGGCCGCCGCCCTGGAGCGGCAACCGGCGTTCCTGACCGTGGCCGCGGCCGCCGCCGCGGGGCTGCTGGCGGTCGCCTACCTGCCCGTGTTCGAGAGCTTCGCCGGCGCCAACCAGGGCCTGCTGGCCGCCGGCGCCGCCACCCAGCGGGTGCCCGGCCGCCTGCTGACCGACTCGCCCGCCGCCGCCTTCGCGAGCCGCAAGCCGCCCGGCCAGATCTCGGGCTCGCAAGCCCTGCCGGCGCAGCCGGATTCCGCGCTGGCCTGGTTGGAAGGTGGCGGCTACACCACGCTGGTGGTGGAGAAGATCGACTACTACCGGGCGAGCGAGGTCTTCCCGGCGCTGGCCGCGGGCGCGCCCGCGGCGCCCTTCCAGGCGCTCGGCGACGAGGCCGCCTACCGCGCCCCCGGCGGCAAGACCGTCTACGCGTACGCGCTGCGGCCACCGGAGTTCCAGGTCTCGGTGCTCGGCGACGTGGCGGCCTGCCTGCGCCCCGAGGCACAGCCCGCGACAGGCAAGACCGCCCCCCTCCAGAAGGGGCTCACCCTGGAGCGCGGCAGCACCACCCTGGCCGGCGGCGGGATGGGCTTCGGGGTGCCGCTGGTGGAGGTGGACGGGGCCTGGTACTTCCCGGGCAGCGCGGTCACCCTCGACGTCTCGGCCAGCGACCAGGTGGTCTGGCGCAAGGTGTTCCAGCTTGACCGCCGCGAGGTCGACTCGGCGGACGGCCATTTCCTGCGCTTCGAGGCCGTGCCCGGCCAGGCCAGCATCGAGGTGACGTACCGGGTCAGCGCAGGCCAGGTGGCGATCTCAGCGCGCGCCCTGGAGCTGGCCCCCGGCCTCCAGCGCGTCGTCATGTTGAACGAGCAATCCGCCGCGTTCGACGACCTCGCCGACGGCTCCGGCCAGAAGCTCCGGGGGTCCCACTTCGGGAGCTACCAGCCGACCTCGGGCGCCTACGCGCGCCTGCGCTCGGCCGCCTACGGCCTCGAGTGGGCGCAGAACCCGGTGCCGGGCGCGAGCCTGGTCGCCGAGCGGGAGCTGGCGAGCGGCATCGACTTCGCCGGGCTCGAGTACGAGTTCGGCCCCGGTTTCACGGCCGCCGACTACACGGTGCAGGTGATGAAAGCGAGATGAGCCAAGTAGTCCTGATCTACCCCCAGATGGCGCCCCGCCGCGGCCGCCACTGGATCATGCCCTCGCTGGGGCTGATGTACCTGAGCGCGGCACTCCGCGAAGCCGGACACACGGTGCGCCACATCGACCACACCTTCCTGGAGCGGCGCGAGGTGGTGGAGGAGGTGCTGCGGGAGCAGCCGGAGGTGGTCGGCATCTACTGCATGATCACGATGCAGGACGAGGCCCTGGCGCTGGCGCGCGAGCTGCGCGGCCGGGTCCCGCTGCTGATCACCGGCGGGCCCTACCCCTCGGGCGAGCCGGAGACCTTCCTCGACGACTTCGACCTGGTCGCGGTGGGCGAGGGCGAGGAGACCATCGTCGAGGTCATGCGACACCTCGGAGACGGCAGCTTCGAGGAGGTCCCGGGCCTGGTCTTCAGGCGCAACGGGGAAGTCGTGCGCACCCCCGCGCGCCAGCGCACCAAGGACATGTCGCGCCTGCCGCTGCCCTACCGCGGCGACCTTCCCAACCGCCAGTACATCGACTACTGGCGCAAGCACTGGAAGGACGCCACCACCCCGGTGATGACGACGCGCGGCTGCCCCTTCCGCTGCGAGTTCTGCCACAAGCCGGTCTTCGGCGACCTCTTCCGCTCCCGGCCCGCCGATTCCGTGATCGCCGAGATGCGCGAGGTGGCCGAGCTCGGCTACGACCACGTCTGGATGTCCGACGACCTCTTCACGCTCAACTACCAGCGGACCATGGAGCTGTGCGCGGAGATCGAGCAGGCGCGGATCCCGCTCACCTGGGAGTGCCTCAGCCGCGTCACCCACGTCGACGTCGAGCTCTTCCGGCAGATGAAGGCCGCCGGCTGCAAGCGGGTCTTCTTCGGCATCGAGTCCGGCGACCCGGGCGTCCTCAAGCAGATGCGCAAGGGCATCACGCCCGAGCAATCGCGCACCGCCGTGCAGGCCTGCGTCGACGCCGGTATCAAGGCGGCCGGCTTCTTCATGGTCGGGTACCTCGGGGAGACGGAGGAAAGCCTCCTGCGCACGATCGCGTTCTCCTCCAGCCTGCCGCTCGATTACGTCAGCTACACGATCGCGTATCCGCTCCCGGGGACGCCCTTCCACGCCCGCGTCGAGGAACGGCGGCAGCAGGGGGAGTGGCACAAGGTGCGTCACAACCGGCTGCTCTTCAACACCGACTTCTCGGAGACCAAGCTGCGGGCGGCGATCTACAAGGGCGCCATCCAGCACCGGCTGCGCCGGATGCGGCTGGCGCCGGTGGCGCGCGCCTTCGAGGTCGCGACCGATCCCGTTCTCAAGGTGATGCGGTAGCCCGACTGCTGCCGCTCCTGCTGGCGGCCGGGATCGCCGCGGCCGCCTGCGGAGGCACCGCGCCCACGGCCGGGCCGCCGGCGGCCGGCCTGCTCCTGCTCGGGCTGGCCGACGGCTCTCCGCGCGGCCAGCAGGCGCTGGGCGAGGACCCCGTCTCGATCGAGCTGGCCGCTGACGGCACCGTGGCCTACGTTTCGGACAACCGCCCGGGCCGCGTCCGGGCGGTGGCGCTGCCCTCCCTGCGCGTGCTCTGGACGACGGACGTGGGCGGCCGGCCGGGACCGCTGCTGGCGACCCTGGACGCCGTCTACGTCAGCCTTTTCGACGCCGGCCAGGTGGCGGAGCTGGCGGTGGCCGACGGTGCCGTGATCGCCCGCCACGCCGTCGGCAAGGGCCCGGGGCAGCTGGCTCTGGACGGCGGCGCCGTGCTCGTTCACTGCGCGGAAGGCGAGGTCTGGGACCTGGGCGGCGGGCACCGGCCGGGCGGCGGAGCCGGGTTCGCGCTGGGCGGCGGCTGGAGCGCCGCCTACGACAGCGGCGCCCTGCTGCGACTGGCGGACGGCGCCATCCTGGCTTCGCCACCCCACCTGCACCCCTTCTGGCTGGCGCCCGGTTCTGGGAGCACGGCGTACGCGGCCGCCGAGGGCGACGACGAGGACCGCGACCCCGGCGCCGTGCTGGT
>DATCNF010000161.1:0-8127 GCA_036565325.1 Candidatus Dormiibacterota bacterium
GCCTGGCCGCGCCCGAACCTGGCCACGGCCGCCGAGGCGGGATCGCGGAGCTCTTCGGGCCACTGCCGCCAGGAGCGGCCGTGCGCCTCCGCCAGGGCGCAGAAGACCGCGTACTCCCGGAGGCCGGGGCGCTCGGCGCGGAACCGCCGCAGGCGGGCTGCCGCGCGCCCCCGGGCCCGCAGCCAGCCGGCCTCCAGGACGCCCAGCTTGAGCTCGTACACGCGGTCGCGTTCGATGTTCGGCTCCGCGTTGAGCGCCTCGCGCTCGGCGCCGGGCACGTCCTCCAGGCGCAGGTAGAGGGGGTTCAGGAAGCGGCGGCTCGACGGGTAGTAGGGGCTGGGCTCCTGGGGCAGCCCGGGCAGCGGCGCGTGCAGCGGGTTGACCAGCAGGAAGGCGGCCCCCAGCTCGTCCCGGGCCCAGCGGCCGAGCGCGCCCAGGTCGGCGAGGTCGCCGATGCCGGCGCTGGCGGCGGAGAGCAGCGCGTAGAGCTGGACCACGAAGCCGAAGCCGCGCAGGTCATCGGGCAGGCAGCACTCGCCGGGGCTGACCACCAGCCGGCGCTCCCCGCCCTCACCGCGCAGGAGGTGGTACCCGAGCGGCAGCTCGGCCGGCAGGCGTCCCGCCAGGCGCAGCAGCGCGCCGTCCTCGGTCAGCAGCTCGGCCTCGGGCACCTGGCGCTGGTCTCCGGATCGGACCACCAGGGCACCGGCCAGTGTGTCGGGCTCCTCCTCCGAGGCGCCCATGGCCGCCAGCAGGGCCTCCTCGGTGCCGGGCGCGGGCCGGCGCCACTGACCGGAGATGTCGTGGTAGCCGGGCGCGATGCCCCACGCCTCCGCCTTGGGGCCGCCCATCCACTGGTAGCTTAGGGAGGAAATATGGAGGCTTGGCCGGGCACGCCTTATCCGCTCGGCGCGAGCTACGCGGGGACGGGGACCAATTTCTCGATCTTCTCTGAGGTTGCGACCCGGGTCGAGTTGTGCCTCTTCGACGACCACGGCAACGAGGTCAAGCAGGACCTACCCGAGCGGACGGCCCTGTGCTGGCACGGCTACGTACCCAACATCTACCCCGGCCAGAGCTACGGGTTCCGAGTGCACGGGCCCTACGAGCCGCGCAAGGGCTCGCGCTGCAACCCGGCCAAGCTCCTGCTCGACCCCTACGCCAAAGCCATCGAAGGCCAGGTCGAGTGGGACTCGGCCGTGTTCCCCTACCGGTTGGGCCGCGAGGACCTGGCCGCCGACCGCCGCGACAGCGCCCCCTTCGTGCCCAAGTCGGTGGTCACCAACCCCTGGTTCAACTGGGACGGCGACCACCCGCCGCGCACCCCCATGCACGACACCGTCATCTACGAGGTCCACGTCAAGGGCTTCACCTGCCGCCACCCCGACGTCCCGCCGGAGCTGCGCGGCACCTACGCCGGGCTGGCCACGCGCCCCGCCATCGATCACTTCAAGCGCCTTGGCATCACCGCCGTCGAGCTGATGCCCGTGCACCAGTTCATCCACGACCACACGCTGATCCAGCGCGGCCTCCGCAACTACTGGGGCTACAACTCGATCGGCTACTTCGCGCCACACAACGAGTACAGCTCGAGCGGCCAGCGAGGCCAGCAGGTGCAGGAGTTCCGGCAGATGGTCAAGACCCTGCACGAGGCCGGCATCGAGGTCATCCTGGACGTGGTCTACAACCACACCGCGGAGGGCAACCAACTCGGCCCGATGCTCTCGCTGAAGGGCATCGACAACGCCGCCTATTACCGGCTGGACGCGGAGAACAAGCGGTACTACACGGACTACACGGGCACCGGGAACAGCCTCAACATGCGGCACCCGCACGTCCTCCAGATGATCATGGACAGCCTTCGCTACTGGGTCCTCGAGATGCACGTGGACGGGTTCCGCTTCGACCTCGCCGCCACCCTGGCGCGCGAGCTGCACGACGTCGACCGCCTGTCCGCCTTCTTCGACCTCATCCAGCAGGACCCGGTGCTCTCCAACGTCAAGCTGATCGCGGAGCCCTGGGACGTCGGCGAGGGTGGCTACCAGGTGGGCAACTTTCCGGTCCTCTGGTCGGAATGGAACGGTCGCTACCGGGACACCGTGCGCGACTACTGGCGTGGCGAGCCGGCCACGCTCTCCGACTTCGGCTACCGCTTCACGGGCTCCTCCGACCTGTACGAATCGAGCGGCCGGCGGCCCTACGCCTCGATCAACTTCATCACCGCGCACGACGGCTTCACGCTCAACGACCTGGTCTCCTACAACGACAAGCACAACGACGCCAATGGCGACCACAACGAGGACGGGGAGTCGCACAACCGCTCCTGGAACTGCGGCGTCGAGGGACCCACTGACGACCCTGACGTCAACGCGCTGCGCGATAAGCAGAAGCGCAACTTCCTGTCCACGCTCCTCTTCTCGCAGGGCGTGCCCATGCTGCTGGGCGGCGATGAGATCGGGCGCACGCAGCTCGGCAACAACAACGGCTACTGCCAGGACAACGAGCTCTCCTACTTCGACTGGGAGCGCCGCGACGACGGGCTGCTGATGTTCACCGAGCGCGCCCTGCAGCTGCGCCGCGAGCACCCCGTCTTCCGGCGCCGGCGCTGGTTCCAGGGCCGGGACATCCACGGCGAGCAGCTGCTCGACATCGCCTGGTTCAAGCCGGACGGCGGCCAGATGACCGGGGACGACTGGAGCAACGGCTACGCCAAGTCGCTGGCCGTGTTCCTCAACGGCGACCAGATCTCGGCGCCCGACCCGCGCGGCCAGCACGTGTTCGACGACAGCTTCTTCCTGATGTTCAACGCGCACCACGAGCCGATCGACTTCCTGCTCCCGCGCGGCGAGTTCGGCGCGCGCTGGATCCGCATCCTGGACACCGTGGAGTCCCTGCCGCGCTTCTATCGCGCCGGCCAGAAGGTGCCGGTCGCCGACCGCTCGCTCTGCCTGCTGCGCCGGGTTGAGTAAAGCGCCGCTCTCGACCTACCGCCTGCAGCTGACCCCCGACTTCGGCTTCGACCGGGCGGCCGGCCTGGCCCGCTACCTGGCGCGGCTGGGCGTGTCGCATCTCTACGCCTCGCCGTACCTGCAGGCAGCGCCCGGCAGCACCCACGGCTACGACGTGGTCGACCCGTCCCGGGTCAACCAGGAGCTGGGCGGGGAGGAGGCGTGGGCGCGCATGTGCGCCGCGCTCGGCGAGGCCGGGCTGGGCCAGGTGCTCGACATCGTGCCCAACCACATGGCCATCGCCGGCCGCCGCAGCGCCTGGTGGTGGGACGTGCTCGAGAACGGCCCCTCGTCGCGCTACGCGCTCTACTTCGACGTCTCCTGGGACCCGCCCGAGCGGCGGCTCCACAACGTGATCCTGATGCCCGTGCTGGGCGACCACTACGGGCGCGTGCTGGCCGCCGGGGAGCTGCGGCTGGAGCGCGACGCCGGCTCCTTCGTGATCCGCTACCACGAGCATGAGTTCCCGATCGCGCCCGCCAGCCAGGACGCGCTCCTGGAGGTCGCTGCCAAGCGCTCGCACAACCAGGAGCTGCACGCCCTGGCCCAGGAATGCCGGGCGCTCCCCGAGCTGACCCCGAGCCAGGTGCGGGAGGCGGAGCAGCGGCACCGGGCCAAGGAGTCGATCCGCGAGCGCTTGGCGGAGCTGCTCGCCTTCGATCCCCTGATCGCGCGCGCGGTGGACGGGGCGGTGAGCTGGATCGGCGGCTCGCCGGACCGCCTGGACGGCCTCCTCGACCGCCAGAACTACCGGCTGGCGCGCTGGCGGACCGCGGGCCAGGACCTGCACTACCGGCGCTTCTTCGACATCAACAACCTGGTCGGCGTGCGGGTCGAGGAGGAGGCCGTCTTCGAGGCCACCCACGCGCTGGTGCTGCGCTGGCTGGAGCAGGGCGTGCTGGACGGGGTGCGCATCGACCACCCGGACGGGCTGCGCGACCCTGAGCAGTACTTCTGGCGGCTGCACAACCGCTCCGGCCAGGCCTGGGTGGTGGCCGAGAAGATCCTCGCCCCCGGCGAGCTCTTGCCGGAGACCTGGCCGGTGGCCGGGACCACCGGCTACGACTTCCTGAACCGGGTCCTCGGGCTCTTCGTCGATCCCGCCGGTGAGACGCCGCTGACCGCCGCCTACCAGCGCTTCACTCGCGAGCCGACCGATTACGCGGACCTCGTGTACCGCACCAAGCTGCGCACCATGCGCCAGCTGCTGGGGGCGGACGTGAACCGCCTGACGGACGTCTTCATCAGCGTCTGCGAAGCCAACCGCGAGTTCCGTGACTACACCCGGCACGAGCTCACCGAGGCCGTGCGCGAGACCATCGCCTGCCTGCCCGTGTACCGCACCTACGTCCGCCCGCTCGACCACCGGGTCTCGGACGCCGACCGGCGCTGCGTGCGCGACGCCACCGCGGCCGCCAAGGCCCGGCGCCCGGACCTCGACGCCGAGCTCTTCGACTTCCTGGCCGGTGTGCTGCTGCTGGAGCACACCGGCGCCCACGAGGCGGAGTTCGTGGCGCGCTTCCAGCAGACCTCCTCACCGGTGACGGCCAAGGGCATCGAGGACACCGTCTTCTACAACTTCAACCGCCTGGTCGCCCTCAACGAGGTGGGCGGCGACCCTGGCCGCTTCGGCACCTCGCTGGAGGAGTTCCACCAGGCCTGCGCGGAGGCCGCCGAGCAGCGCCCCCAGAGCATGATCTCGACCTCCACCCACGACACCAAGCGCAGCGAGGACGTGCGGGCCCGCCTGGCGCTGCTCTCCGAGGTGCCCGGGGAATGGGCGCGGGCGGTCGGCCGCTGGTCGCAGATGAACTCCCGCCACCGCACCGGCGACTGGCCGGACCGGAACGCCGAGTACCTCCTCTACCAGACCCTGGTGGGGGCGCACCCGCTGTCGCCGGAGCGGGCGGTCGCCTACATGGAGAAGGCGAGCAAAGAGGCCAAGGCTCACACCTCCTGGATAGACCCCAACCCCGAGTACGACAGGGCCCTACACGCTTTCGTGGAAGGCTGCCTGGGCGATCCCGAGTTCGCCGCCGACCTGGACGCCTTCGTGCGGCCCCTCGTGCTCCCGGGCTGGATGAACTCGCTCTCCATGAAGCTGCTGGCGCTGACGGCGCCCGGGGTGCCCGACCTCTACCAGGGCACCGAGCTCTGGGACCTGAGCCTGGTCGATCCTGACAACCGGCGGCCGGTCGACTTCGAGCGCCGGGCCCAGCTGCTCGAGGAGTCGGCCGCGATGGGCGTGGACGAGGCCTGGCAGCGGCTTGACGAAGGGCTGCCCAAGCTGCTCCTGGTCTCCCGCGCGCTGGCGCTGCGGCGGCGGCGGCCGGAGCTCTTCGCCCGCGGTTCCTACGAGCCGCTGCGGGTCCGCGGCGAGAAGGCGGGGCACCTGGTCGCCTTCATCCGCGAGGGCTCCTGCGTGACGCTGGCGCCGCGGCTCGTGATCGGCCTCGCCGGCGGCTGGCGGGACACCACCGTCCACCTCCCCGTCGGGCACTGGCGGGACCAGCTCAGCGGGCGCGAGGTGGAGGGTGGCGAGATCGGCGTCGACCACGTGCTGGAGTCCTTTCCGGTCGCCCTCCTGACGCGGTGAATCACCCCACAAAATCTGCGATTTTGCGGGGACCCCGGTGAACTTCGATGTCTGGGCGCCCGGCGCCACCGACCTGGAGCTCGAAGTCGGCGGCCGGCGGCTGCCCGTGACGGCTCAAGGAGGTGGCTGGTTCAGGGCCCAAGCCGAGGTGCCGCACGGCACCGACTACGCCTACCTGGTGGGTGGCGACCGATTGCCCGACCCCCGCTCGCCCTGGCAGCCGGCGGGGGTGCACGGGCCCTCGCGCACGGTCGACCACGGCCGGTTCGAATGGAGCGATGCCGGCTGGCGGCGCCCGCCCCTGCGCGACCTCGTGCTCTACGAGCTGCACATCGGCACCTTCAGCCCGGCCGGCAGCTTCGAGGGCGCCATCGAGAAGCTGGATCACCTGGTCGAGCTCGGGGTGGGCGGGATCGAGCTGATGCCGGTGGCCGAGTTCGCGGGTGACCACGGCTGGGGTTACGACGGCGTTGACCTCTGGGCGCCCCACCACGCCTACGGCGGCCCCGAGGGCTTGAAGCGCCTGGTCGACGCCGCCCACGGGCGCGGCCTGGCGGTGCTGCTGGACGTGGTCTACAACCACCTCGGGCCGGAGGGGAACTACCTCTCCCGCTTCGGGCCCTACTTCACGGAGCGCTACTCCACGCCCTGGGGCGCGGCGATCAACTTCGACGGCCGCGACTCGATGCCCGTGCGCGACTTCTTCGTCGAAAACGCGCAGATGTGGCTGCGCGACTACCACTTCGACGGCCTCCGTCTGGACGCCGTGCACGCCATCGTCGACACCTCGGCGCTGCACATCCTGGAGGAGCTGCGCGCACGCACTCCCGGCGACCGCTTCCTGGTCGCGGAGTCCGACCTCAACGACCCGCGCCTGGTCAACCCGGTGGCGGCGGGCGGCTACGGGCTGGACGCGCAGTGGGCCGACGACGTGCACCACGCCATCCACGCGCTTCTGACCGCGGAGACGCGCGGTTACTACCGCGATTTCGGGTCGCCCGAGCAGCTCGCGCAAGCGTTGCGCCGCGCCTACGTCTACGCGGGTGACTACTCCGCCCACCGCCGGCGCCGGCACGGCCGCCCGCACGCACTGGGTGGCGACAAATTCGTCGTGTGCTCGCAGAACCATGACCAGGTCGGCAATCGCGCCACGGGCGACCGCACGGCGGCACTGATGTCGCCTGGGCGGCTGCGGATGGCAGCGGCGCTGGTGCTCTGCGGCCCCTTCGTGCCGATGCTCTTCATGGGCGAGGAATGGGCGGCCACGACTCCGTTTCTCTACTTCTCGTCGCATTCCGACCCGGAGCTGGCCCGGGCCACCTCGGCGGGCCGGGGGCGCGAGTTCCAGGCCTTCGGCTGGAGCCCGGAGCAGGTGCCGGACCCGCAGTCTCCCGAGACCTGGGAGCGATCGCGCTTGCGGTGGGAGGAGCGCTCTTCAGGCCCTCACGCGGAGCTCCTGGACTGGTACCGGCGCCTGCTCGCCCTGCGGCGGGCGACGCCCGAGCTACGCTCCGGCGACCTTTCTCAGGTGGAGGTTGAGGTCAGCGCACACGGCCTGCGCATGCGCAACGGGCCGGTGACGGTGAGCTGCGATTGGAGGGCGGACTCGGTAGAGGTGAGTCCGCCCCCCTGAGAACTTCGGTGGTTAGAGGCGCGCCGGCGAGGCCGCCGCCGAGCGGGGCACCAGCTCGCCGCGGTTCGGGAACAGGAAGATCAGCAGGCCGCCCAGGATCAGCGAGACCAGCAGGCTCACGATGCTGATGCCCGCGCCGCCGAGCCAGAAGAGGGCCACGATCTCGTAGAGGACGTCGAGCAAGCAATAGAAGAGCCCCGCGCGCACCCAGGTCGCGGGAACCGCGGGCTGCATGCCGGCCAAGATGAGGCCTGCGCCGAATGCGACGCCCGCTACGGGCGCCCGCGTTCCCACCAGCGAGTCGAACGGGAACAGTGTGGTCCCGACGCTGGCGAGCAGCGACCCCACGATCATCAGCACTCCAAACACCACCATCACGATGTTGAGTGCCAGCTTGTTCCACTTGGCCATGCAAAAAACCTCCTGTAGGGGGACGTGAACTGGATCTGCAGCGTCCTTGTAGCCCAACGCGGCTATTAGGTCAAGCCTGCGAATCGTCCGCGAACGCTTTTCTAGCGAATTCGGTAGGTGCGCTTGGGTGGTTCCGACTCCGCGCCGGCGGCCGCCGCCAGCTTTGGAAACAGGCGCCGAGCCGCCATTCCGCCCACCAGGTAGACGATGTCGCGGACGATGTAGCAGACCGCGAAACCGACCCCGGCCAGGAACAGGTACCAGAAGAGGCCCAGGTTGCCGGGCAGGGTGTCGGGCAAAGGTTCCGCGAGGCAGCCCCAGACCGGCAGCACCGGGCCCACGCAGCCGAGGTTGAGCACGTCACGGGCAAAGGCCCCGAAACCGATCACCACGATCAATCCGGCCAGGAAGATGGTGAAAGCACGCAGCACGCTCTGGTTAACGCCAATCCACCCCCTCCCCTGCGGGGAGGGTTGGGG
>DATCNF010000162.1:0-3336 GCA_036565325.1 Candidatus Dormiibacterota bacterium
TGGACTGGGTGATGCCCGACCGGCCCGGTATCGACGTCTGCCGGCAGCTGCGGGAGCGCGACCAGGCGGTCCCGATCATCTTCGTGAGCGGGCGCGACGACGAGGCCAGCGTCAGCCGCGGCCTGGACGCCGGGGCGGACGACTTCGTCATCAAGCCGGTGCGCCGGATCGAGCTGGTGGCGCGGCTGGAGGCTCACCTGCGCAAGGTGCACGACCTCACCGGCGGCGGGGCCAAGCCGCGGGCAAGCGGTCCCGGCCACGACGATGTCGAGCGCAACCGGTTCGGGCTGGTCGAGATCGACTCCGCGGCCCGAATCGTGCGCGTCGGGGGCAGCGAGGTCGCACTGGGACCGCTGGAGTTCAAGCTCCTCGAGTACTTCGGACGCAACGCGGGGATCGCCATCTCGCGCGAGCAGGTGCTGAACGAGGTCTACGGCTACGACGCCGACATCTCCACCGAGCGGGTCGACCTGCTGGTGAGGCGCCTCCGGACCAAGCTGGGTGAAGGACCCGACCGCGCGGGCCAGCTGGTCGCGGTGCCCGGATACGGCTATCGCCTGGAGCGCCGGCGCCCTCCGGACGAGTAACGGCGCCTGCTAACCTTCGAGGCGGATGGCGTACATCATCGCCCAGCCCTGCATCGATCTCAAAGACGCCTCCTGCGTGGAGGTCTGCCCGGTCGACTGCATCCACACGGACGACGCCTCCAACCAGTACTTCATCGACCCTGATGAGT
Source organism: Candidatus Dormiibacterota bacterium (assembly GCA_036565325.1). GTDB lineage: Bacteria > Chloroflexota > Dormibacteria > Dormibacterales > Dormibacteraceae > CF-28. Next base: position 737 of record DATCNF010000162.1, read on the forward strand.
GCATCGACTGCGGCGCCTGCGTCGACCCCTGCCCGGTCGACGCCATCTTCCCCGAGGACGAGGTGCCGGCGGAGTGGAACCACTTCATCAAGATCAACTACGACTACTTCAAGAAGTAGCCGCAGGCCGAGAGCGACTTGGCGCGGCACGCGGTAACCCTCATCCCCGGCGACGGGGTGGGGCCGGAGATCTGCGACGCCACGGTGCGCGTCCTCGAAGCCACCGGGGTGGAGTTCGACTGGGACGTTCAGCAGGCCGGAGAGAACGTGATGGCCAAGTACGGCACGCCGCTCCCGGAGCACGTGCTGGAGTCGATCCGCCAGACCCGGGTCGCGCTCAAAGGCCCCATCACGACGCCCATCGGAACCGGCTTTCGCAGCGTCAACGTGGCGCTCCGCCAGGAGCTCGAGCTGTACGCCTGCGTGCGCCCGGTCAAGGCCTGCGCGGGCGCGCGCAACCTGCGCGAAGACCTCGATTTCGTGATCGTGCGGGAGAACTCCGAGGACATCTACATGGGCATCGAGTTCGAGAAGGGGACGCCCGAGTGCCGTGCGCTCCTGGAGGAGATCTCGACGCTCTCGCGCAAGCGCATCCGGCCCGACAGCGGCCTGTCGATCAAGCCGATCTCGGTGTCAGGGTCGGAGCGCATCGTCCAGTTCGCCTTCGACTACGCCCGCCAGTACGGGCGCAAGAAGGTGACCCTGGTGCACAAGGCCAACATCATGAAACACACCGATGGCCTCTACCTGGCGGTCGGCCGCGAGGTGGCCCTGCGCAATCCGGACATCGAGTTCGAAGACCGCATCGTCGACAACATGTGCATGCAGCTGGTGCTGCGGCCGCAGGAGTACGACATCCTCTGCTGCCCCAACCTCTACGGGGACATCATCAGCGACCTCGGCGCAGGCATGATCGGGGGCCTGGGCCTGGCGCCCGGCGCCAACATCGGGACCAACGGCGCCGTCTTCGAAGCCACCCACGGCAGCGCCCCCAAGTACGCCGGGCAGAACAAGGTCAACCCGATGGCGGTGATGCTCTCGGGCGTGCTCATGCTCCGCCACCTCAAGGAGACCGCGGCCGCCGACGCCATGGAGAGCGCGATCGCGAGCGTGATCGAGGAAGGCAAGGCTGTCACCTACGACCTCAAGAAGGAGCGCGGCGACCCGACCGCGGTCGGCACCTCCCAGGTCGCCGACGCCATCGTGGAGAAGCTGGCGAGTTAGCGGACAGGGCGCCTCGGAGGAGGCCCTCCGTCTCCAGGCCCTCTGGACCCAGCACCGGCGGACGCCGTTCCCCGGTCCGGATCCGGCGCGCTCCCAGGCGCTCCAGGAGATCGCGCTCTACGACTCCTGGCTGGGCTCGATCGTGGAAGCCACCATCGAGAGCGGCGGCAGGCTGTCAACCGCGCACGCGCTGATGCTCGACCAGCGGCGAGCCGAAGGCAACCAGGCGCTCTGGGCCGCGGCCGCCGGACAGCCGGACCACGTGCGCGCCTACGCCGCGCGCCTGATGGCCATCGAAGACCTTCTGGCGACACTCCCCACGTCCGGCTAGGATTCCGGCCGCATGCGCTTCGTAGCCCTGGTGGCGGCCACGGCCGCGCTGATCGCCTGCTCCAACGGCGGCTCCGCCGTGCAGCCGCCGCAGCCGGGGGTGACCGCGGCCACGCCGGTGCCGACGCCGATCCCGACCCCGACGCCGGTCCCACAGCTGAGCCTGAGCGCGCTCTTCCACCCGGGCGCGCCGGTGGCGGCCGACCCCTCCCACGTGCGCACCCTGATCGCGACCGGGGACATCATCACCGCCCGCCAGACCAACGTCGAGCAGGCGCAGCATGGCTGGACCTGGGCGTTCGACCCCACCGCCGAATACGTCAAGAACGCGGACATCACGTTCGTGAACCTGGAGACGCCGCTCTTCGCGGGCTGCAAGCAGACCTCGGAGGGCTTCCAATTCTGCGGCGACGCCCGCAACGTTCAGGGCTTGCAGGCGATCGGCGCCAAGGTGGCGAACCTGGCCAACAACCACCTCGGCAACTACGGGCCCACGGGCACCCAGGCCACGGTCGACCTCCTGGATAAGAACGGCATCAAGTCCACCGGCCTGGGCCCGCCCGCCATCATCGACGTCCGGGGGATCAAGTTCGGCTTCGTGGGCTTCAACGGGGTGGGGGTGGCGATCGATCGCGAGGCGCTGAAGGCCGGGATCCAGCACGCCCGCGAGCAGGCGGACGTGGTGGTGGTGCAGTTCCACTGGGGCAAGGAGTACGAGCGCCAGCCGATGCCCGACCCGGGCGTGCCGACGCCCGACGACCCGGTCGAGATCGGGCACCTGGCGATCGACGCGGGCGCCGACATCGTGATCGGCAACCACCCGCACTGGTACCAGGGCATCGAGATCTACAAGAACAAGCTGATCACCTACGCGCACGGCAACTACGTGTTCGACCAGATGTGGTCCGAGGAGACGCGCGAGGGCGTGATCGGGACCTACACCTTCTACGACAACCGCCTGGTCTCGGCGACCTGGAAGCCCCTGCGCATCTACCAGTACGGCCAGGCCCAGTGGATGAACGACGCCGACGCCGCCAAGGTGCTGGC
>DATCNF010000163.1:0-8835 GCA_036565325.1 Candidatus Dormiibacterota bacterium
GGACGGCCTGGACGACGACGGCCGGACGGCCCTCCTGCTCAGCGCGCCAGCGCCGGATCCGGCCCGGCGGCTCGGCGGGCGCGACCAGGGTGGCCGACTCCCCACTCCAGCTCAGCACGGCACATCAGCCTAATCACCCCAGCTAGGCTCCGAGTCATGCAAGACGACTACCAGGTGAGCGGCACGCCCCAAGCGACCGGCTCCGGCCTCCAGATCGTCGAGATCGAAGCCGGCACCGGGCCCGAGGCCCGGAGCGGCCAGGAGGTGACCGTCCACTACACCGGATGGCTGACCAATGGGACCAAGTTCGACAGCTCCCGCGACCGCGGCGACCCCTTCAAGTTCAGCCTCGGCCGGGGCCAGGTGATCCGCGGCTGGGACGAAGGCGTGGCCGGGATGAAGGTCGGCGGGCGACGCCGGCTGGTGATTCCGCCGGACCTCGGCTACGGCAGCCGGGGCGCCGGGGGCGCCATCCCGGGCGGAGCCACGCTGCTCTTCAACGTCGAGCTGCTGGGGGTGCGCTGAGCGGGGTCAGGTGAGCTCCACGCGGTTCATGAGGCCGAGCGACGCGCCCTCGAAGTATTCGAGCAGCGCCGCCTCCACCTCGGGCCTCAGCTCCAGGGAGCGAACCGCCGCGGTCATATGTTGGAACCAGGCGTCCCGTTCCCGCCGCCCGATCGCGAACGGCATGTGACGCATGCGCAGGCGGGGGTGGCCGCGCTGCTCGCTGTAGGTGCCCGGGCCACCCCAGTACTGGACCAGGAAGAGGCGCAGGTGCTCTTTGGAGGACTCCATGTCCTTGGGATAAAGAGGGCGCAGGACCGGGTCCGTGGCCACGGCCGCGTAGAAGTCAGCGACCAGGCGCCGGAAGCCCTCCTCCCCCACCTCGTCGTAGACGGTGCTCAGGGCAGCTCCAGGTGTTCGCGGTAAAGAGGGGCGGTGCGCTTGGGGAGTGCGGCCTCCAGCCCGGCGGCGATCCGGATCAGCACGGCCTCGCTGTGGGCCCGTCCGAAGATGCTGAGTCCCACCGGCAGCGAATCCAGCACCCGCCCCATGGGCAGGCTGATGATCGGGTAGCCGGCCATCGCCGAAGGCTGGCTGGATCCGCCCAGCACCCGGTCGCCGTTGATGGCGTCGACCACCCAGGCCGGCGCCGTGGTCGGCGCCACCAGGGCATCCAGGCGATGCTCGTCCATCACCGCGTCGATGCCCTCCGCGCGGGAGAGCTCCCGAGCCTTGCTGGCCGCAGCGAGGTACTTCTCCGCCTCGAGCCCCTCGGTCGCCAGCGCGGCCTCGAAGCGTTCCTGGCCGAAGTAGGGCAGCTCCTGGTCGGCGTGCTCGCGGTTCCACTCGACCAGCTCCCGCAGGCTGTGCACGGCCAGCCCGGTCCGGGTCGCCAGGTAGGCGTCGAGCCCCGCCTTGAACTCGTGCTCCATCACGACCAGCTCCGCGCCGGAGCTGCGCATCTCTTCGGTGCCGGCCAGGGCCACCGGGTCCACGAGCTCGGCGCCGGCGGCCCGCATGGCGTCCAGCGCCGCCTCGTAGAGCCGATCGCTGTGCTCGCTGTAGCCGCAGTAGGGTTTCCGGAGCACGCCCAGGCGGGCGCCGCGCAGGCCCTCCGGGTCGCAGTGTCGGGTGTAGTCGTCGGGCTGCTCGGTGAGCGCGCCCAGCAGGGCCGCGGCGTCGGCGACCGTCCGTCCGTGGGGCCCGGCGCTGTCCTGGCTGGCGGAGATCGGGATGATCCCCCGCTGTGAGATCAGGCCCACGGTCGGCTTGATGCCGACCACGCCGGTCACCGATGACGGGCAGGTGATCGAGCCGTCGGTTTCGGTGCCGACCGCCAGCGCCGCCAGCCCTGCCGCCACGGCCACCGCTGACCCGCTGCTGGAGCCGCAGGGCGTCCGGTCCAGGACGTGCGGGTTGCGGCACTGGCGACCGCGGCCGCTCCACCCGCTGGCCGAGCGGCTGGACCTGAAGTTGGCCCATTCGCTGAGGTTGGCCTTGCCCAGGATGACCAGGCCGGCCGCCCGCAGGCGCGTCACCAGGGCCGCGTCCGCGGGAGCGGGCGCCCCGGTCATGGCCAGCGAGCCGGCGGTCGTGAGCATGCGGTCGCCGGTGTCGATGTTGTCCTTCAGGATCACCGGGATCCCGCGCAGCGGCCCGCTGCCATCGCGGTCGGCGTCGACTTGCGAGGCGATCTCCAGCGCGTCCGGGTTGAGCTCGATCACCGCCCGCAAGACCGGGCCGTGGGTGTTCATGGCCTCGATCCGCTCGAGGTGCATCTCGGCCAGCCGGCGCGCGGTCAACGCCCCGGAATCAAGGCGGCGGCGGAGCTCGGCGACCGAGACCTCCGCCAGTTCCGGGTGCGGGAGGGTGGGCACCCGAAGAGGTTAGTTGGTGAGGCTGACGGCGGAGCCGGTACCACCGGCCCCACCGCCAGGAGTGTGGGCTAGGGGGTTACGGGAGGCTGCCGTGCCCGCCGCTCGGCGCCGACCCACCGTCGGACGAGCCGCCCGCGAGGTTCCCGTGCTGCGACTCCTGAGTCGCACCGCCCGCCCTGCTGTCGCCGGCGCTCACGGTCGTGGACGGGCTGCCGCCGCTGGTGGCCACCGAGGCGTGGGTGGCGAGGAGTGCCACCATCAGCGCCAGCGTCGCCAACCCCAGGGCGATCCCGAACACGATTCCGCGGATCGAATTGGTCCTGAGCTGAAGTCCTGCCTGCATGTCGTCCTGTCACCTCCTGGATTTGCACCGGTGGTTCGGCGCTGAGGCCATGGTCCGTTTGCAGGGACGTGCTGCCAGCCGGGGAAATACGTAGGCCGGTACCTGTTTTGGGTACCTGACTTTTCGCGGCCGCGCGCTAGGTCAGGGGCGTGCCGAAGCGCTCGGCCGAGATCACCTCGGCCGGTGACTTGCGATTCTTCTTGCCCTTCCCGAGCGCTCGCTTCGGATAGCCGAACGGCAGCACCGCGAGCACCTCGTAGGCAGCGGGCAGGCCGACCTTCTCGCGGACGTCCTCCAGCCCGCCGAAGCCCGTCCAGTTGGAACCCACGCCCTCTGCCCAGGCGGTGAGGATCATCGACTGGATGGCGCGGCTGGCGTCGGAGACGCCGTAGGGGCTGTCGCGCTCGTACGCGACGACCACCGCCGCCCTCGCGGAGGCGATGTAGGGGCCGGTGTGAATCAAACGGCCCAGCTCCCGCAGCGATTCGCGGTCACGCACAACCACGAAGTGCCAGGGCTGACGGTTGATCGAGCTGGCGGTGAGGCGGCCGGCTTCGGCGATCCGGTGGACGAGGTCATCCGGCAAGTCCTGGTCCTGGTACTCGCGCACGGCCAGGACTGTCCGCACGGTCTCGAAGACTGGGTTGGCCACGGCAGGACCTCCTCGCGAAATTGGGCTCAGGCGAGCAGCCCTTCCAGGAGTGTGACCGCGTGCTGCACGTCTGGCATCGCCGCGATCTCGTCTCGCACCCGTTGAGCCGCGATGGCGAACGAGGCGTCGCCGAGCAACTGGCGCACAGCGCCCCGGACGCCGTCTGCGGTGACGTCCGACGGCGCCAGCCACGCGCCTACGCCGGCCTCGGCGCAGAGCCCGGCGATCTGGTACTGGTCCGAGCCCTGCGGCAGCACCAGGACCGGCAGCCCGTGCGCCATCGCCGATAGCGTGGTCGCGGCGCCCCCGTGACAGATCACCAGCGCGCAGCGCGGCAGGACCTCGGCGTGCGGCACGTACCGCTCGGCGCGAACGCGGGCGGGCAGGTCGCCGAGGGCGGCGGGATCGAGGTTCTCACCGAGGGTGACCAGGAGTCCCACGTCGTCCCCGGCCAGGGCCTCGATGACTGTCCGATACACGTCGAGGTTGGCGTTGGTCGTGATCGCCGTCCCCAGCGTCATCAGCACCAGCGGGCGTTCGGCGAGATCCGGCAGCCATGCCGGCGCGGCGCCGGTCGCGGAGGCGGGCGCGACGGGCCTCAGCGGGGCCAGCGTTGGGCGCGGGGCCAGGCCTGAGGGTTGCAGAGACGGCGGGATGATGTCGAAGCCCAGCCTGCGGTAGAGGCCGGCCTCGGGGTCGGGCGTCAGGCCGTACTTGCGCCACAGCGGGACCAGGGCGGCGGCGCTCAGGAGGACCTGGCGGTCCGTCGAGCGCGGCCCGAGGCCGTGGCTGGCGCTCGGCAGCCCGCGCCGCGCGGCGATCACCGGAGCTGCGAATTCGAAGGCTTCGTGGACCATCAGGTCCGGCTTCCAGATCTCCACCACCTCGTCCAGCTCCGGGGCCATCCAGTACGCGGCGACCTCACCGAAGATGCGCGGCACGTACCAGTCCAGAATGTCCTCCGGCGCCAGCAGGTTGTAGGGCTCGCCCGGGTAGCGGCGCGCCAGCTCGGTCCAGCAGTCCTCGGCGTCACGGCCGGCAGAGAAGGGCGCCAGCCCCGCCTTGGAGATCCGGTCCTGGAATCCCGGCGGCCCCGCCATGGCGACCTGGTGCCCGGCGCCGAGGAGGGCGCGTGCCAGGGGCAGGAGGGGGTTGAGATGGCCCAGCGATCCGCCCGAGGTCGAAAAGAGGACGCGCATCCGGGCATCCTAGGGGCCACATAACACAAGCGGCGCTGGGCGGTTAATAGAGGCGTGACGATTCCGTGGGAGTTGCTGCCCTGGGTTGCCGGCGCTGTCGCAGCCGCGCTGCTGATGGTGCTGGCGGTGCTGGGAATCGTTGCCGCGACACGGTGGTTTGAGCGGCTCACCCTGCCCCAACCGGTCCGCAAGCACGGGCGCGGCATCGAAGCGTTCGTGATCGCGATCTTCAGCCTGATCGCGTTTTACGTGCCCGTGTCCGGACTTGTGCTTTCGATTGCAGCGGTGTTGCTCGGACTGCGGAGCCTGCGGACGGAGAGCCGCGAATTCGCTATCGCGGCTACGAGCCTGGGATCGATCGGCCTTGTTCTCAGCGCCCTCGGCTTCGTGATCAGCTTGGCTGGCGGCCTGGGCGGTCTCCTGATTGCGCCTGCGCCTCCGTAATCGCAGGCTGTTAACGGAGTTCATATCCGAATACAGTTTCTGCTAAAATCGAACGCATGTTCGACGTCGCCGAAAGCCCGCTTTCACAAGCCGTGTTTCACTTTGAAGCAGGGCTTGCGTTGCTCGCCGGCCACGATGTCGGCGCCATTGCGCCAGTGGCGATTGGTGCCGATATCAAGACCATTCGCGGTGTCATAGACCGCCTCGAAGCGCAGTGCGCCCGGCGGGTGGAAGTGTTCGATCGCGAGCAGGCATTCAGATGCACGGGCGACACCTCAACTACGAGCTGGCTGCGACGCACCTGCAATCTCTCCGGGTTCTCGGCTGACCAGCGCGTCAAGCTGGCGCGACAGCTGCCCGAGCTCGAGGCCACGCAGACGGCGCTGGAGGCGGGTGAGATCGGCATCGAGCACGCACTCGAGATCGCGCGCGCGACCGACGACCTGGGCGCCGGCGCTGAAACCGAGCTTCTCTCGGCCGCGCATCAGAAGGATCCGGCGGAGTTGCGCCAGGCGGCCAAAGAGATCCGGCATCGCGTGGACGCCGCGGGCATGGCCCGCCAGGCGCTGGAGCAGTTGCGCAAGCGGCGGCTGCACCTCTTCAACCTGCCGGACGGAATGGTGGGACTGGAGGGCGCGCTGCCGCCAGAAGGCGGAGTGGCGCTGCGGCTGACGTTGGACGCGCTCACCGGGGTACCACCCAAGGGCGATGAGCGCACCCAGCAGCAGCGCCATGCCGACGCGCTGATGGAGCTCTGTCGGCGCCAGCTGGACTCCGGAACGCTGCCGCGAGTGAACGGCCGCAAGCCGCACTTGACCGTGGTCGTGCAGGCCGAGACGTTGGCTGGAGAGGCCGGCGCGCCGGCTGCTCATCTCGAGGGTGCTGGGCCGATCAGTGGCGAGACCGCCAAGCGGTTGTTGTGCGGCGGATCGGCCAGCGTGCTGGCGGTCGACAAGCAGGGGGTGGCCCTCGACCTCGGTCGCTCGCGCCGCCTCGCCACCGAGCCGCAACGCAGAGTCCTGGTCGCTCAGAACCGGTACTGCATTTTCCAGAGTTGCAACTGGGAGGCGCGCTTCTGCGAGCCGCACCATCTCGACGAGTGGGCGCTGGGCGGAGGCACCAGCGTTAAGCGCATGGTCCCGCTCTGCAACCAGCACCATGCGCTCGTGCACGAGGGCGGCTGGAAGATCGTGGCGCAGGCCGATGGCAGCCTCGCCGCCGCGCCACCCGGGGATCATAACCGGTCCGGCTGATCAGGCCCCGCGGGTCGTGTCCGTGGGATGGCCGTCGTCGTCGACCGTGCGCAACTGCAGCTGGGACGCGACCGCGCGGCCGTCCCCCGGGTAGACGATCACCGGCGTGCCCACCGTCGCCCAGGCGAACAGCGACTTCTCGGCGTCGAACGGCAGGTGCACGCAGCCGTGGCTGGCGCCCGGACCGAGATTCGAGCCGGGCCCGTAAGGCTGGGTTTGCCAGCCGGCGTCGTGCATCCCCTCGCCGGTGTCGGTGAACCAGACCACCATCTGCACCACGGCATCGGGGTACCAGTAGGGCGAGCCTTTCGGCCAGGGCGAGTGCATCGTCCACGGCGAGTCCTTGCGGAGCACCCGCATGGGTCCCATGTCGGTCGCCAGGTCGGGCAGGTGGCCGGTGGTGACGGGGGTGGTGAGTATCGACTTCCCGTTCTCCAGCGCGGTCAGCTGCTGGTCGTGGATGGAGATCGTGATCACCTTGGCCGGCATGCCCTTCAACAGCAGGGCGTGGATGCGAGAGGCGAAGAAGTGCGTGCCCGCGATCCCCAGCGCCAGCTGCTGCGGGTCTGAGGATGCGAGCAGGGCCCCGTAGCGATCGAGCGAGGCGGCGGGCCGGTCCATGCCGGATTCCGCCAGCCAGGTCGCCAGGACGGCTTCGTTGCGCGCGCTGGCCAGGTCGGCCTCGGCCGCGCCGCGCTGGGTGTCCAGGCTGCCGCCGCCGCCGGCGAGGTCAGCTGCCGTGCGCCGCACGGTCTGGTCGTCCTGGGCCTGCTGATCGGCCACGCTGGCCAGCTGCCCGCCTGCCGGCGCACCGATCAGCTGCTGATCGAAGCGGAAGGCGCCCGCTGCCAGGCCGGCCAAGAGTAGGACGGGGACAACGACCGCCGCTGCCAGAGCCAGCGCTCTCCCGTTGGGGCCGGCACTGTGCCGCCTGACGATCGCCATATCAGAAAACATGATACTCGACGTATCAAAGACGCCCTAATCCCGGGTTCGGCGTCTAGCTCGTGATGAACTTGTCGAGGCCGAGGTCGGACACGTCCGGGTGGGCCTGGATGGCTTCCAGCAGGGACGGGCCGTCAAACTCGCGCACGTCGTACTGGCAAACGGCCACCACCGGGAAGCTTTTCATCACGGCGCCCACCAGGCGCTCGAAGACCAACATCTCCGGCACGGTCGCGAAGCTTGTCTTCACACAAGCCATGTCACCGACGATGCGCACGATCGGCGGCCGGGAGCCGTGGGAGAGGGTGGCCCAGATCCTTGCGTTCCAGAACCCCAGGGCTTCATCCACCGTCCGCCCCGGCGTGGGCGCCGTGATGAAAAGACCGCGACGCCTGGCCTCGGCGAGCTCAGGCTTCACGTCTTTCTCCAGGGCTTCGAGGTAACGGTCGAGGACCTCTCCAGACGCGATCAGGAAACAGGGCTGGCCGGACGACAGGCCCTCGCGCAGGAAGGGAATCGCGATCCGAAGCCGGCCGGGCTCCGAGGCGAAGTAGGTCGCCAGGTGCATACCCGCCTGCACCAGGACGCCGGACAGGTCGACAGGCTCCGAACCAGCGCCCCACAGGGGCTGGTTGTCGTCAGCCCTCATTTCCCCTCTGCACCATACCAGCGCACACCCGCGGCGGCCGCCCGGACCTTGGGGTGCCGGACCGCGAGGGATTGGACCCCTCGAAGCACTTGCGCGCTTACGGCCTTCGAACTTTCGGCCCTACGTAGCATCTGTGATACATTCGTAGCCGTGGGCGATGTGTCGGCGCGCGATCTGCGCAACCACACGGCTGAGGTCCTCCGCCGGGTTGAGGCCGGCGAGCGGCTACGGGTCAATGTGAACCGGCGACCGGTCGCGGAGCTGGTCCCGCTCGCACGCCCGATCTGGAGCACCGGACCTGCCATGGAGCGTGTCGTACGCGAGGCCTCCGCGGACGCCGGCCTCCTGCGCGACCTCGCCGAGGTGCGCCAGCAAACGGTCGAAGAAAGGTGACCGCACCGGCGATCTTGGACACCTCGATTTTCGTGGCCATCGAGAAGAACCGGCCACTCGCGCGTCCGTTGCCGGACCAGATCGGCGTTTCCGTGGTCACCCTGGCCGAGCTCGAACTTGGAGTGCTGGTGGCGAAGGACGGCGAGTCCAGAGCGACGCGCCTGGCAACGCTGACCCGAGTCCGGGAACAGACGGCCGGCTTGCCCGCGGACGAACGCGTCGCCTCGGCCTACGCACGCCTGGCTGCAGCCGAGTTGCAGGCGGGGCGTAAACCTCGTATCCACGACACCTGGATCGCGGCGACGGCCCTGGCGCATGGCGGTGAGGTCTGGACCCAGGACAGCGACTTCACCAACTTCGCTGCCGTGAAAATCGTTCGCCTGTAGCTCGGCACGCCGGCGGCCGGGCCCGCTTGAAGGCGATGGCGGACGGGGAGGTGTCCGATTTCACCTGATCGTTGACAGATGTCGCAGGACATCGTTGACGCCACCAAGGCGGAGGTGGCGCGATGGGTCTGGCCCAGTATCTGGTCGAGGCGGTGATTTTGGAGGGCCAGAGCATCACGGCCCTGGCCCG
>DATCNF010000164.1:0-3690 GCA_036565325.1 Candidatus Dormiibacterota bacterium
CCGAGGCACCGCCCGCCACACCGGTGGTGGTCTCCGGCTTCACCGAGGTGCCGGTCGCGGGCGACATCTTCCAGGTCATCGGCTCCGAGAAGGCGGCGCGCGGCATCGCCCTCAGCAAGCTGCAGGAGAAGCGGGCGACCGAGGCCGCCCAGATGGCGACGCCGCGCATCACCCTCGAGGACCTCGCGCGCCGCGCCCTCGAAGGCGAGGTCAAGGAGCTCAACCTGGTCGTCAAGGCCGACGCCCAGGGCGCCCTGGAAGCCGTGGTCGCCGCCCTTCAGAAGATCGAGGACCCGGTGGTCACGATCAAGGTCGTGGGCTCGGGGGTGGGCGCGCCCAGCGATTCCGACGTGCTGCTGGCCAGCGTCTCCAACGCCATCATCGTCTGCTTCAACCTCAAGCCCACGCCGGCGGCCGAGCGGGCAGCCGAGAAGGCCAGGGTCGAGGTCCGCTACTACGACGTCATCTACAAGCTCACCGAGGACGTGGAGCGCGCGGCCAAGGGCCTGCGCGAGCCCACCTACCGCCAGATCCAGGAAGGCCGGGTCGAGGTCGTGATGCCGATCAAGATCCCGCGCATGGGGATCATCGCCGGCTCCCGGGTGGTCGAGGGCAAGGTCTCCCGCGGCGGCTACGCCAAGCTGCACCGCAACGGGGCCCAGATCTGGGAGGGGCGCATCTCCTCCCTCAAGCACTTCAAGGAGGACGTGCGCGAGATGGTCGCGGGCCAGGAGTGCGGTATCGGCCTGGAGGGCTTCGAGGACATCCAGGGCGGGGAGACGATGGACACCTTCCGCCTCGAACGCGAGGAGATCTAGCAGGCGGGCCCGCCGCTCATGACCAGCTACCGCACCACCCAGGTCGGGGCGCAGGTCAGGGAGGAGATCATGCAGATCATCCAGCGTGAACTGAAGGATCCCCGCATCGGATTCGTCAGCATCACCGAGGTGCGCATGTCGCCCGACCTGCGCTCGGCCCGGGTCCGGATCAGCGTGCTCGGCGACGACGAGGCCCAGCAGGCGGCCCTGGCGGGGCTCAACAGCGCTCGCGGCCTGATCCGGCACGACCTCGGACGCCGGCTTCACAACCTCAAGTTCTCACCCGAGGTCAGGTTCGAGCTCGACCCCTCGATCGAGTACTCGGTCCGGATCGCCAAGACGCTGCGCGAGATTCTGCCCCCCGAGCCGGAGGCATAGCCTTTGGCCACCCCCGCGCTGCTCACCCAGTACGCGCGTGTCAAGGAGCTGATCGACCGCAACCAGCAGGTCCTGATCTTCGGCCACAAGGACGCCGACGGCGACACCCTGGGCTGCAGCCTGGCCTTCGCGGAGGCGCTGCGGAGCCAGGGCAAGGAGGTGTGGGTGTTGATCCCGCCCCCGCTGCCGGAGATGTACGAGTGGCTGCCCGGCTTCGATCAGCTGGTGGAGAGCCCGCCGCCCGGCGCCGACCCCGGCCTGGTCATGTTCTTCGACGCCGGCAACATGGAGCGCTCGGGCGCCGGCGTCCAGCACATCGCCAGCCACGCCACCATCGTCAACGTCGACCACCACACCACCAACGCGATGTTCGGCCACCTCAACGTGATCGAGCCTTCACCGCCGGAAGGCGACGCCTCGGCCGTGGGCCAGATGGTGCTCGAGATGCTGGAGGAGTTCGGCTGGCCGATCACGCCCACCATCGCGACCAACCTCTACACCGCGCTGATGACCGACACCGGCGGCTTCCGGCATGAGAACACGACGCCCAAGGCGCTGGAGGACGCGGCCCGGCTGGCCCGCCTGGGCGCCGAGCCGAGCCAGATCGCAACCATGGTCTACAAGTCGCGGCCGCTGACGACCCTGAAGCTGCAGGCGCTCTCGCTGGCCTCCATGCAGGTCGAGGTCGAGGGCCGGCTGGCCTGGGCCAAGGTCAACCGCCGGATGCTCCGGGAGGCCGCCGCCGCCATGGCCGAATCGGAGGGCATCATCGACACCCTCAACTCGATCGCCGGCCTGGACCTCGCCATCCTCTTCAAGGAGGTGAGCGGCAACCTCACCAAGATCAGCGTGCGCAGCCGAGGCCCCATCGACGCCGCGGCGCTCTGCGGCCGCTTCGGCGGCGGCGGCCACCTGCGGGCGGCCGGGGCCGAGCTCCGGCTCCCGCTGCAGGAGGCGATCCCCGCGGTGCTGGAAGCGGCCAAGGAGGCCATCGCCGCGGAGACCCGGTGAAAGGACCCCACAAAATCTGCGATTTTGCGGCGACCCCCTTTTGAAACCCGGAGTCCTCAACGTGATCAAGCCCGCCGGTGCCACCTCTTTCGCCGTCGTCAAGCGCCTGCGCGACCTGACCTCCGCCCGCCGGGTGGGTCACGCTGGCACCCTCGATCCCCTGGCCACCGGCGTGCTGCCCGTGCTCTTCGAGTCGGCGACGCGGCTCTCCGACTACGCGCATCGGCTCCCCAAGACCTATGAGGCCGACGTCCATTTCGGCTTCACGACCGACACCGACGACGCCGAGGGCGAACGCCGCCCGGTGGCTGACCCGAGCGGCCTCACCGAAGCCGCGGTGGCGGGAGCGCTGCGGCTGTTCACGGGCCTCATCTCCCAGGAGCCCCCGGCCTTCTCGGCGGTCAAGGTCGACGGCGAGCGGTCCTACCGGCGTGCGCGCAAGGGCGACCTGGAGCGGCCGGCGGCGCGCATGGTCGAGGTCTACAGCGCGGAGCTGCTCAGCTTCAGGGCCGGCGGGGAGGCGGTGGCCAGGGTGCGCGTCGTGTGCGGGAGCGGCACCTACCTGCGCTCGCTGGCCCGCGACCTGGGCGCCGCCCTCCAGGTCGGCGGCTACCTGGGCAAGCTGGTGCGCACCGCCTACGGGCCGCTGAGGATCGAGGAGGGCGTGGAGCTGGCGAGCCTGGGGTCCGGGGCCGACGTCGAGGCGCGCCTGCTGGCGTCGGAGCTGGTGCTGCCGGAGATGACCCCGGTGCGGCTGACCCTGGAGCAGGAGGCCCAGGTGCGGCAGGGGCGCCCGGTCCGGGTGCTGCCGGAGCCGGGCCCGGGCCCGCTCCGCGCCCACGGCGCCGAGGGCCGCCTGGTGGCGCTCGGCCACACCGACCCGCTGCGCCGGACCTTCGTCCCCGAGAAGGTCCTCAACTAGGCTTCCTGCAATGCGGATTCATGAGGGCGTGCCGGCGCGGCCCCTGGGGCCGGCCGTGATCACGATCGGCAGCTTCGACGGCGTCCACCTCGCCCACCAGCGCCTGTTCCGGCAGGTGGTGGAGGACGCGGACGGCGACGCCGCGGTGGCGGTCACCTTCGAACCACACCCGCGCTGCGTGTTGACACCTGACCGGTGTCCGCGTCTGCTCACGGTCTTCGATGAGAAGGTCCAGCTGATGGGCGCCCAGGGCCTCACCGACCTGGTCGTGATCCCCTTCGACCTCGAGTTCTCGCGGAAGTCGCCGGAGGAGTTCATGGCCTGGCTGGGCGGGGGCATGCAGGTGCGCGAGGTCGTCGCCGGCTACGACTTCGTCTTCGGCCGCCAGCGAGCCGGCAACACCGAGTGGCTGCGCGAGCGCGGGTACCAGGTCGTGGAGGTGGCCAAGGTCGAGGTCGACGGCCGCCAGGTGCACAGCTCGGCGGTGCGGGGCCTGGTCGGGTCGGGCGAGGTGGACGCCGTCGAAGCTGCCGATCGTGATCACGGCCGGCCCCAGGGGCC
>DATCNF010000165.1:0-2561 GCA_036565325.1 Candidatus Dormiibacterota bacterium
GGGCAACGGCGCCGGCGGCCGCGCGCTGGCGCGCCAGGCGGAGGAGGACGGACTCCGGATCGCGGGCGAGCGCCGGGCCTACCTGCTCGGCCGCCTCGGCCACAAGATGCGCTCGGCCGTGCTCTCGCTGCAGGAGTCCGCCCGCCAGGCGGCGTTCGGCCGCCCCGAGCTCCTCGAGCAGCTCTACGAGCAGGCGCAGGAGCTGGGCCGGCGCGCGGCCGCGCTGGAGGCGGCCGCCCTCGACCCCAAGGACACCGCCCGCGGCGTGGTCTTCAACGCCATCCTCAACAACGCCTGCGCGGGAGCCACTCTGGACGTCCCCGCGGAGGCGGTGGTGAGGGCGCCCGAGCCGGTGCTCCTGGAGGCGATGGCGCGAGCCTTCGAGTGGATGGGCGGCCCCGGCTCTCGAATCGGCGGCGTCCGCCACGGCGCCTGGTGGCGGGTCGAGATCACGGCGGCGCCCAACGCCCGCCCGCTGGCGGCGCCCGAGCTGGGAGAGCCGCTGGTCCAGCTCCTGGTCGACGTCCACTGCGGCGGCTGGCTGGACGCTTCCCAGCCCGGCCGCGCCGTCCTCTGGCTGCCGGCGCGCTGAGGAGGCCTTAGCCCTGGCGAGCGTGCGGCGCGTGGTCGCCGGCAACCCGAGCCCCTACACCGGCCCCGGCACCAACACCTGGATCGTGGGCGACGAGCCGGTGGTGGCGGTGATCGACCCCGGGCCCGACGACGACGCCCACCTGGCGGCGATCGAGAAGAAGCTGGGCGCCACGGCGGTGGGCGTGATCCTGGTCACCCACTCGCACCCCGACCACCTCCCGCTGGCGGCCAGGCTGGCCGAGCGCCGCCAGGCGCGAGTCGTGCGCTGGCCGGAGCTGGCCGATGGGGACCTGGTGCGCGCCGGCCGGCTCGAGCTGCAGGCGCTGTTCACGCCCGGCCACGCCCCCGACCACCTCAGCTTCTGGCTGGCGGCTGACCGCGTGCTCTTCACCGGCGACCTCATCCTGGGCCGCGGCAGCTCGATGATCACCTACCCCGAAGGCGACGTGGCCGCCTACCTGCGCTCCCTGGAGCGGGTGGCCGAGCTGAAGCCGCGGATGCTCTTCCCGGGCCACTGGGACCCGGTCACCGATGCGGCGGCCAAGATCGAGGAGTACCGCGCCCACCGGCTGGCACGGGAGGCTCAGCTGCTGGACGAGCTGCGCGACGGCGGGCCCGGGACGGCCGAGGAGCTGACCGGCCGGGTCTACGGAAAGGAGATGCAGGACCAGCAGCTGCTGCGGGCCGCGGGGATGACGCTCCGGGCCCACCTCAAGAAGCTGGTCGACGAGGGCCGGGTCTCGGTCAGTGGGCGGACAGACGCCGAGCTTTACGCGCTGAGCTGACCGCCGCCGCCATCGCGGCCGTCCTCTCGGCCTCGTCATGCTCGGCCAGCCGCCGGCGCAGCACCGGGATCAGCTCGCGCAGGTCGGGCTCCACCCAGTCGAAGGCGACCACGCGGTCGCTGACCTCCCAGAAGACGCCCTCGGTGGTCCGCTCCATGCGGACCAGCGCCTCTTCCGTGAAGTTGGCGGGCACCGCCCGGATGCCGCTGGCCAGGGTGCCCACGATCTCGGGATGCTCGGCGCCGATCGCCCAGAGTGCGAGCTTGATGGTGGCCTTGAGCACCCCGTTGAGCGCCACCGGCTGCGCGACCGGGGCCATCGAGGTCAGGGTCCGCGACAGCAGCTGGGCCAGGAGCACCGCGCGGTCGAGGTCGCGGGCGGAGGCCTTGATGGTCATATCGGCCACGTCCTCGGCGGCGGTGCCGATGATGAACGGGAAGCCCGCCGCGTCGAAGTTGCGGCCGTAGGCGACCAGGTGCTCGGCCACCCGGAGCACGAGCTCGGGCCGCGCCTCCAGGGCGTGCACGGCCAGCGTTCGGTACTCGTTGAAGGTGGCGTAGACGAAGGTCGGCGCGCGCTGGTTCATGGCCGCGCGCAGGTAGGTGTTGAAGAACCGGATCACCAGGTCCTCCAGCTCGCGGTCCCCGTGCCGGATGGCCGCGTCGCCGAAGTCGCGGGTGGCGCGGGCGATGGCGTGGATGACCTCCTTGCGGAAGGCCGGGGTCTCCCCGATCAGGTCCACCCAGTCGCCGAGCACGGTGTGCTCGACCCAGGTGCGCGTGCGGTCGACCTGGGCGATGGTCTGGTCGGAGGCGCCCGGCATGTCGACGTGGTCGACCCCGAACCACCAGGGCTGCAGCCGCTGCTTGACCGGCACGTAGTCGTCGACCACCAGCGCGCGGAGGGCCTCGATGGCCCCCAGGCAGACCTCGGTGTCGCCGCGTTGAATGGAGCCCAGAGCGATGTCGGAGATCTGCGAGAGGCAGTCGCGCATGGCATGGCGCACGGCGAGGTCGTTGTGGTCGCTGACCGCGCGCCGGACGATGCCGCTGCCCCGCCGCCGCAGCGCGCTGATGATCGTCTCGCCCCGCATCACCGAGAACAGGTAGCGCAGGTAGGGCAGGAGGATGGCGAAATCCACCACCGCCAGGCCGAGCGCCAGCGCCACGCTCAGCAGGGGCA
>DATCNF010000166.1:0-2344 GCA_036565325.1 Candidatus Dormiibacterota bacterium
GCTGGTCCCCACCATGGGGGCCCTCCACAGCGGCCACCTCTCCCTGGTCGAGCGGGCCCGGGCGGAGAACGACCAGGTGGTCGTGAGCGTCTTCGTGAATCCCCTCCAGTTCGGCCCCGGTGAGGACTTCGAGCGCTACCCGCGCGACCTCGAGGCCGACCTCCACCTGCTCGGGAGCGCGGGCGCCGACGCCGTCTACACCCCGACCCTGGAGGCCATGTACCCGCCCGGCGCCACCACCCGGGTGGTGGTGCACGAGGTTGCCGGTCCCCTGGAGGGCGAGTCCCGGCCCGGCCACTTCGAAGGCGTGGCCACGGTCGTGGTCAAGCTCTTCAACGCCTGCCGGCCGGACCGCGCCTATTTCGGCCAGAAGGACGCCCAGCAGGCGGCGGTGGTGACCCGCATGGCCCGCGACCTGGACACCGGCGTCGAGATCGTGGTCTGCCCCACGGTCCGCGAGGCGGACGGCCTCGCCATCAGCTCCCGGAACGCCTACCTCTCACCCGAACAGCGGAGGGCGGCGACAGTGCTCAGCCGGGCCCTGGGGGCGGCGGAAGCAGCCTGGACGAGCGGCGAGCGGGACCCCGAACGCCTCCGGTCGATCCTCCGGCAGACCCTCTCAGCCGAGCCGCTCGCGGCGGTCGTGTATGCCGAGGTGGTGGACCCCGAGACCTTTCGGCCGGGCGTGCCGCTGGCCGTGCTGGCGGTCCGGATCGGGACCACGCGGCTCATCGACAACCATGTGCTGGGGATGCCCTTTCGAGTCTGACCCGATCTCGCGCGCGTACAATGGGCCTTCGTTTTGGCGGCGGCTAACTGACGACCAAGACCACACCAATACTCTCTGGGGGTTTGTTTCTGTTGTCTGAAGATTCCGGTGCCGTCCTGGTCGAGGAAAAGAAGACCGCCGACTGGACGATGGAAGACTACATGTTCGCCGAGGAGGAGGCCTTCAGGCCCCCGATCCCCGGTGACATCGTGGACGGCGTTGTCGTCCGCGTCGATGCCGACGAGATCCTCGTCGATATCGGCTTCAAGGCCGAGGGCGTCATCTCCAGCAAGGAGATGGGGTTCCGGGGCGACGAGCCCGACCTGCAGCCTGGCGACGAGGTCAAGGTCTATGTGCTCTCACCCGAGAACGACGCCGGCAACGTCGTGCTCAGCCTGCGCCGGGCGCGGGCCGAGACCACCTGGATCACGGCTGCCGAGAAGCAGGAGACGGGCGAGGTCATGGAGGCCGACGTCCGCGAGCAGAACAAGGGCGGCCTGATCGTCAACGTGCTCGGGCTGCGCGGTTTCCTGCCCTCCAGCCAGGTCGGGCGCGCCTTCTCGGGCAACCTGGAATCGCTGGTCAACCAGCGGATCCCGGTCAAGATCCTGGAGGTCAACCGCAAGCGCAACCGGCTGATCGTCAGCCAGAAGGCGGCGGAGGACGAGGACCGCGCGCGTAAGCGCGAGGACCTCTTCAGCCGGCTGGGCGTGGGCGACGAGGTCACCGGGGCCGTCTCCGGCCTCACCAGCTACGGCGCCTTCGTCGACATCGGCGGCGCCGATGGGCTGATCCACATCTCCGAGCTCTCCTGGGACCGGGTCTCGCGTGTCACCGACGTGCTCCAGCTCGGCGAGCAGGTGCGGGTCAAGGTGATCAAGCTCGACCCTGACCAGAACCGGATCTCGCTGTCGCTGCGGCAGCTGCAGCAGGACCCCTGGGAGCGGCTGGTCAACACCATGCCCGTCGGCTCGGTGGTCGAGGGCACGGTCACCAAGACCAAGAAGTACGGCGCCTTCCTGCAGGTCCTGCCCGGCATCGAGGGGCTGCTCCACATCTCGGAGCTCTCCTGGGACCACGTCGAGAAGACCGAGGACGTGCTCAAGGTCGGCGAGGTGGTGCAGGTCAAGGTGATCGGCATCGACACCGCCCGGCGCCGTGTCTCGCTCAGCCTCAAGCAGCTCTCCAACGCGCCGGCCGGCTACACGGCGCGCCCGGAGCGCGCACCCGCCTACGACTACGACGACGAGGACGAGTAGGAGCTAAGAGAGAAGACCCCCTCCCCGTTGGGGAGGGTTGGGGGGGGGGACGCCGTCAGCCCGGGCCGAGATCCTGGAGGCGCTGCGGCGCGGTGGGATCGAAGGGATACACGTCCAGAGCCGCCTTGTAGGCCCGGCGCGCCTCGGCCAGGTGGCCGTCCTTGCGCTCGGCGTCGCCGAGCTCGATCAGGAACGAATAGTCGTAGTCGCCCAGCTCGCGGGCCCGCCGCAGCTCGGCCAGGCCCCGCGGGCTGGCAGTGCCCAGCTGCTCACCAAGGGCCTGGTGGTAGCGGGCCTGGAGGGGGTTGAGGGCGAC
>DATCNF010000167.1:0-9916 GCA_036565325.1 Candidatus Dormiibacterota bacterium
GACGAGCCCCTGCTGCGCAACAGCGCGATCTACCTGGCCGGCAGCGTCGGTGCCGGGGCCCTCGGCTACGTCTTCCATTTCGCGAGCGGCCGCCTGCTCGGCCCCGCCGGCTACGGCGTGGTGGCGTCGGCGGTCTCGAGCCTTTACCTGCTGTCCCTGCCCGGCCTGGTCCTGCAGATCGTCGCCACCCGCTTCACGAGCCTCGCCGCCGGCCGCGGCGAGCTGGGCGACGTGCGCCCACTGATCATCCGGCTGGGCGGTCTGGGCCTGGCAGTCGGCCTGCCGCTGGCGCTCGCGCTGGCGCTCCTCGCCCCTGTCTTCGCGGCCTACCTGCGCATCGGCGACGTCCGCATCGTCTACCTGCTGGCCGTGACCACTGCCGTGTCGCTGGTACTGGCCGTCAACCGCGGCGCGCTGCAGGGACTCAGCCGCTTCCTCGCTCTCTCGGTCAACCTGGTTCTCGACCTCGGCACGCGCGTCGTGATGGCCGTGGGACTGGTGCTGCTGGGCGGGGGCGTCCTGGCCGCCGTCCTGGCCGTCCTCCTGGGCCCCCTTCTGGCCTACCTGCACTCGTTCCTCCTGCTGCTGCGGGTGCAGGGGGCCCATGCCGCCGAGGTGGCAGGCGCCGCGGAGGTCGGGCGCTACGCGATGTCCGCTGCGGTGGCGGCGATCGGCGTCACCTTCCTCTTCAACGCCGACGTGATCCTGGCCAAGCACTACCTGCCCTCCGGCCAGGCGGGCCTCTATGCGGCGGGCTCGGTCCTCGGTCGGGTGGTGTATTTCCTGGGCACCACGGTGGCGGCGGTGATGTTCCCGGAGGTGGCGGCGCTGCACGCCAGGGATGAGCGACACTTCCACGTCGTCGACATGTCCCTGGTGCTGCTCGCGGCGTTGGCGGCCGCCCTGATCGCCGCCTACGTCATCCTGCCGCAGGTCGTCCTGCTGCCCTTCGGCACCGGCTTCGGCCCGGTGCGCCCCTACCTGGTCCCCTTCGCGGTGGCGCTGAGCCTGCTGGCGATGGCCAACCTCCTGGTCAACTACTTCCTCTCCGTCAACAGCCGCCGTTTCGTGATCCCGCTGGTCCTCGCCTGCCTGCTGGAAACCGGGCTGATCGCAAGCTTCCACCGCGACCCGGCCCAGATCGTGGACATCCTGCTCGTCTCCATGGGCGCGCTCGCCGCCGCCCTCGGCGGGATGTACGCGGTGGAGCGCTTCCGACCCCGGCCTCTGGGCCTGTGAGGCGGATCGAGGATTCGAGCTTCGCCGTCGTCGCCAACGGCTTCCGCGGCGTGCCTTCGGAGCCGCTCGAGGAGTTCCTCCTAGAGCGCAAGTGCCGGCGCCTGGTCTCGATCTATCACCCCCTGGCCGGCCGCGCGGAGGGGCATTCCCTACAGGTATGGGAGCGGGGCGAGCTGGTGGTGGACCGGACCTTCCGGCGACCCAACCGGCCGCCGTACACGTTTCCCCTGGACCTGGTGACCCCGGCCAGGCCGCCCGCGGTCGACTGCTGGTTCGGATTCAACGCCCTGTGCTGCTGGCGCGGGCTGCTGGCCCGGCGCCTGGGGCGTGCACGCCAGGTCGTGTACTGGTGCGTCGACTTCGTGCCCGAGCGCTTCGGCCGTGGCAGTCCGCTCACGGCCGCCTACGAGCGGCTGGACGGCCGCTGCTGCCAGGGCGCCGACCTGCGCGTCGAGCTCTCCGTGGAGATGCTCGAAGGGCGCAACCGGCGCCACTCCGGACGCCGTCTGGGCCCGGCCAAAGTGGTGCCGATCGGGGTCTGGCTGGAACGGCTGCCCACCACGCCGCCCGACGGTCACCGGCAGCGCCGGTTGGTGTATGCCGGGCACCTGGTTCCCGACAAGGGCGGCCGCATGCTGATCGAGGCGTTCGGCGTGCTCCGGAGCCGCGGCGTCCCCTTCGCGGCCGATGTCATCGGACGCGGGCCCGATGGGGAGGAGATGCGGCGGATGGCCCACGCCCTGGACCTCGACGGCATCGTCACCTTCCACGGGTACGTGCCCGACCATCGCGATGTCGAGCGCCTGCTGGCCGGCGCCAGCGTCGGCGTCGCGCCCTACGACCCACACCTGGCCACTTTCAGCCGGTTCGCCGACGTGGCCAAGCTGAAGAGCTACCTGGGAGCGGGCCTTCCCATCGTGGTCACCGAGGTGCCCCCCAATGCCCGGCGGCTGGAGGCGGAGGGGGCGGCGCAGGTGGTCGAGTTCGACGCCGGCGCGATCGCGGATGCCCTGCAGCGGGTACTCGACTCGGCCCCGAGCTGGGGCCACGCGCGGGAAGCCTCGCTGCGGCTGCGCGAGGAGTTCGACTGGCGCTCGCTGCTCGGCGAGACGCTGGGCACGCTTGGGTACGCGTGAGCCGCTTGCGCGCGCTGCTGCGCCGTCCGGGCCTGATCGTGGTCCTGATCGCCTCGGCCTGGGCGCTGGTCCTGACCTACCCGGTCGCGACCGACTTCGGAGAGACGATCTACGGAGCTCCGGGAGATGCCACCGGCGCGGTGTCCGTCTTCTGGTGGTGGGGGTACGCACTCCGCCATGGGAAGGACCTCTTCGACAACAGCCTGCAGGGCGTCCCCCTGGGCTCCGGCTGGGACGCCATCCCCTTCCAGGTCCTGAACGTGATTGTGATCCCGCCCCTCAGCGCCGTCCTGGGGGCGATCCCGGCCTACAACCTGCTGATCCTGAGCAGCTTTCCCCTGACGGCCTGGGCGACCTACATGCTGGCCCGCCGGCTGTCACTGAGCGCGCCGGCCGCCGCCTTCTCGGGCCTGGCCATGGCCTTCATGCCGTATCACCTGGAGAAGGCCCAGGGCCACGGCAACCAGACCCACCTCGAGTTTCTGGCCGGCGCCCTGTACTTCCTCGTGCGCTGGCGCCAGGGGGGCAGCCGCTGGAACCTGGTGGCGGCCGGGTCGATGGCCGGCCTCGAGCTCTGGCTGGACTACTCGGTGGCCTACGTGCTGGTCTTCGGGGTGCTCGCCTTCTTCCTGGCCAGCGTCCTCCTGCCGGGCGAGCGGCGCTGGTGGCCGCGCCTGGGCGATCACGTCCTGGCTGGAGTCGTGACGGGGGTCGTGGGCGCTCTCTTCGTGCCGCTGACGCTGCTGGCCGCGCACCGCCCGGGCACCGGCGGCAGCCTGGCGACCAAGGCCCAGGACGTGCAGCGCGGCCTGGCCGACGTGTTCCAGTTCTCGGCTCGCATCCACGACTACGTGGTGCCCTGGTACGCGAATCCGCTGGTCCCGGCCTCGGTCAAGCAGTGGGAGTTCGACCACATGCACGCGAGCAACGTGACCGAGTCGACGCTCTTCCTGGGCTACACGGTGATCGCGCTGGGAGCGCTCGGGGTGGTCCTGGGCCGGCGCCGGCTCCCGGTGGCGCTCGGCCTGGCCCTGGTGGTGATGGGGGTGGTGGTGTCCTACGCGCCCTCGGCCACCGTGCTCGGCCATCCCATCAACATGCCGTCCCACTACCTGGTCAGGCTCTTCCCGATCTTCCGGGCCTATGCGCGCTTCGGCAGCCTGGTCATGCTCGGCGCGGTGCTCCTGGCCGGCGTCGGGTTCACGCGCTTGCAGGAGCGTCTCGGCCCCGGCCGCCGCCAGGCGCTGCTGCTGGTGCCGTTCCTGCTCCTGGCGGTGGAGTTCAACAACCTGCCGCCCTCGCACACGACCCGCCTACTGCCCGGGCCGCCCGAGTACACGTGGCTCAGGTCGCAGCCGGACGGCGTCCTCCTCGAGTACCCGGCCAACGCCGGCAACCCCGGCGCCGAGGAGATCTACCTACGCCAGTACAGCCTCTACCAGATGGTCCACGAGCATCCGATGTTCCTGACCGTCAACTCCGTGGGCACGACCGAGCAGCAGGCGGCCGCACTGGAGCCCTACTACGCGCCCGGCGTGGTCGACCAGCTGCGCGGGTACGGGGTCAAGTACGTCTTCGTGCACCGGCGCCAGTACCAGGACGACGGCTTCCAGGACCCGCAGGACGTTCCCGGTCTGCGCTTCGTGGCGACCATGGGCGACGCCGACGTCTTCGAGGTCGAGCCCGGCTAGGCCGAAACTCCTCCCCGCTGGCCGGGGAGGTGGCCTGCACAGCAGGCCGGAGGGCACTCGGATTGCTAGGGCCTTAGCTCCACCGCCCGCCCCTCCCGCCCTGACTCCAGGAGGGCCTGGGCCAGGCAGATCGCCTGCAGGCCGTCGGCTCCGCTGACCACCTCGGCCGGCCGGCCGGCGGCCGCCTCCAGGAAGGCGCCCAGCTCCAGCCTCAGCGGCTCCTGCTTGGGGATCGCGAAGCGCGTCATGGCGCCCTCGCTCACGCCGCGCAGGATCTGCAGGTGCTCCCACTGGCCCTGGGGATGGGCGTTCTCCCAGAAGTAGAGGTCCTGCGTCAGGTATTCGGCCCGGAACATGCCCTTCTCGCCCGTCACGGTCACCTCGCGGATCTTGGCCGGCGTCAGCCAGCTCACCTCCAGGACGCCCACCACACCGCCCTCCAGGCGCAGCAGCGCGCAGGCCAGGTCCTCGTTGGAGCCGTGCACCTCGCGCGAGATCTCGGCGTACACCCGCACCACCTCGCGCTCGCAGAGGTAACGCATGATGTCGACGTCGTGGGTGGCGAGGTCGAGGACCACGCCGACATCGCGCACCCGCTCCGGGAAGGGGCCCTGGCGGCGGGCGTTGACCTGGAAGATGCGGCCCAGCTCGCCCGCCTGCAGCCGCCGCTTGAGCTCGATCACGGCGGGGTTGTAGCGCTCCACGTGCCCGGCCATGAGCACCAGGCCGGCCGCCGCGGCCGCCTCCACCAGCTCCCGCGCCTCCTCGACCGTGGCGGCCAGCGGCTTCTCCACCAGGGCGTGGCAGCCCGCGCCCAGGACGTCCAGCCCCACCTGCCGGTGCAGGCGCGTGGGCACCGCCACCGTGACCGCTTCCGGCCGCTCCTGCTGCAGGAGCTGCCGGTGGTCGTCGTAGTGAGCTATCCCGTGCAGGCGGCCGGCTGCCGCGGCGGCCGCCGGGTCGCTGTCGGATACCGCGACCAGCTCGGCCTGGGGGAGGTCGCGCAGCACCCGCAGGTGGTTGCGGCCCATGCTCCCGGCCCCGATCACGGCGACCCGCGTCAAAGCCGGTTGACCTCGTCGACAATCCGGTCCAGGTCGGCCTCCGTGAGCGCGGGGTGGACCGGCAGCGAGAGCACCTCCCCGACCAGGCCCGCGGCCACCGGTACCTCGGCCGGGCGGCTGGCGGCGCGCACGTGGTCGAGGTCGCTGAGCAGCTTGGGGTAGAAGATCCCGGTCCCGATCCCCGCCTCGTTCAGCTGGCGGATGCAGGCGTCGCGGTCGCGGGCGCCCACCCGCACCGTGTACTGGTGCCAGACGTGCTCGCGGTCGGGCGCCACCCGCGGCGTGGTCACGGTCCTGATCCCCGCCGAGAGCCGGGCCGCGTTGCCCTGGCGCGCCTCGTTGAAGGCGTCCAGGCGCTCGAGCTGGGCCAGCGCGATCGCCGCCAGCACATCGTTGAGGCGGAAGTTGTAGCCGAGCATCTCGTACGAGTAGCGATCGCGCATGCCCTGGTTGCGCAGCACGCGCAGGCGGTCGGCCAGCTGCTCGTCGTCCGTGCTGATCACGCCTCCCTCCACCGAGGTCACGTTCTTGGTGGCGTAGAGGCTGAAGACGCCGGTCCCGAAGGAGCCGACGGGCTGCCCGCGGTAGCGGGCCCCCACCGCCTGAGCCGCGTCCTCGACCACGGCCAGGCCGTGCTCGGCGGCCAGCGCCAGCAGCGGCTCCATGTCGCAGGGCTGACCGTACAGGTGAACCGGGAGCAGGGCCCTGGTCCGGGGGCCGATCAGCCGGGCGACGGCGGCCGGGTCGAGGTTGAAGGTGTCCTCCTGGATGTCCGCGAAGACCGGGGTTGCGCCCACATAGAGGATGGCGTTGGCCGTGGCCACGAAGCTGAAGGGGCTCGTGATCACCTCGTCGCCGGGCCCGATGCCGTGCGCCAGCAGGGCCAGATGCAGTGCGGTCGTGCCCGACGAGGTGGCGACCGCGTGGCGGGTGCCGGCCAGCGTCGCGAATCGCTCCTCCAGGCGCCGCACGCGCTCGCCCTGGACCAGCATCCCGGAGTCAAGCACCTCCAGCACGGCGGCCTTCTCGGCCTCCCCGATCTGGGGCACCGAGATGCGAATCTGAGCGGCCACGTCTAAGCGAGTTCCACGGTGCGCCCGCACTCGCAGCGCAGGGCCCCGGAGCTGCCTGCCAGCCGCCGGCCGCAGAAGCAGACGAAGCCGGCCTCCCGGGCGGGGTTGCCGTATACCAGCGCGTGGTCGGCCACGTCCCGGGTCACCACGGCGCCCGCGCCGACCAGCGCCCAGCAGCCGACGGTCACCCCGGGCAGCAGCACGGCGCCGCCGCCGACGGCCGCCCCCATCCGCACTCGGCCCTGGGCGACGGTCCAGTCCTCGGCGCCCTTGAGGGTGCCGTCCGGGTTGATGGCCCGGGGCCGGAGGTCGTTGAGTAGCATCGCCCCCGGGCCCAGGAAGACCCCTGCCTCCAAGGTGTAGCCGTGATACACGAAGACGCCGTTCTGAAGCTTGCAGCGGTCGCCCAGCTCGACGCCGAAGTCGATGTAGGCCCCGGTGCCGACGCTGCACCGGCCGCCGATGCGGGCGTCCTCGCGGACCTGCGCGTGGTTCCAGATCGAGGTGCCGGGCCCGATCTCGGCCGAGTCGGCGACGTCGGCCGTGGGGTGGATCCGGACGCCCTCGCGCTGCCTCACGCGGCCACCGCGAACCCGCGCTCCTGGAGGTCGTCCACGATCACGTCCGACGGCGACTGCTCGGGCAGCGGGTGCCGGCGCCGGAACCGGCCGGGGTCGCCGAGGAAGTCGTCCAGCTTGGCGATCTCGTAGCCCGACACGACCACGTTCTCGCCGACGCCCTCGGGATGCTCCGTCTTCTGGCGGTGGATCAGGCAGGGGATGTCCATGTAGAGCGTCTCCTCCTGGCTACCGCCGCTGTCGGTGACCACGAAGGCGCTCCGGCGCTCGAGCTCGATGAACTCGCCGAAGACCAGGCGCGGGATCCGGCGCAGCCCCTCCCCGAAGATGCGGTCGAGGCCGAAGCCCTCGATGGCCGCGGCCGTCACCGGGTGGTCGATGAAGAGCATCGGCCGCCGGGCGGCGTGGCGCTGGAGCGCCTCCAGGGTCGCCGTCAGCAGCGCCCGGTTGCTGAGCAGCTCGAAGCGGTGGAGGCTGACCAGCCCGAAGGGGCCTTCGGGGAGGTCGAGCCGCAGGTCCTCGCCCGCCCGGCAGAGCTCCAGGCTGTCGCGGATGGTGTTGGAGCGGGTGTCCACAATGATCCCGCCGTGCAGGTTGTCGGCGGCGTAGCGGCCGGGCGCGTAGTGGATGTGGGCCAGCCGCGACGTGACCCGGCGGTTGAGCTCCTCCGGAAACGGGTGGCGGAGGTCGAAGCTGCGCATACCGGCCTCCACGTGGGCCACGGGCACGCCCATTAGCCGCCCCATGCCGGCGCCCAGGACCGTGGTCATGGTGTCGCCGTGCACGAGCACCAGGGCCCGGCCCGGCCCCTGGCGCAGGCGCCGTTTCAGCCGGCCCCGCTCGGCCGCGAACCCGCGCGTCACCTGGAACAGCCAGCTCGGGATGTCGGCGGTGGTCCGGAGGTCGCGCCCTCGCCTCCCGCGCGCCAGCCAGAGGTCGGGCTGCGGCAGCTCGAAGGAGTCCAGCAGCGACGGGATCTGCTCCACCTGCTGGGCCGTGGTCACGCCCAGGAAGGGGCTGCCGCGCTCGCGCAGGCGGACCAGCACCGGCAGCAGCTTGATCAGCTCGCCGGTGGTGCCGTAGACGACGCAGATCACCGGCGGCCGCGGCGCTTGGCGAGCAGCAGGCCGAGGGCCCTCCACATGCCGGCGCCGTGCACCAGGCCGTAGAGGGGAGTCAGGGCGGCGAAGGCGACCGCCTCGTCCCGCTTCACCCCGCGGCTCGCGGCATAGGCGCCGGTCGCCACCACGCCGGCGACCGCTGCCGCGGCGGCCAGCCTGGGCCGCTTCAGGGCCGCGAGCAAGCCCAGGACGCTGAGCGGGTAGAAGGCGACCACGGCCGGGAACAGCCGTGATTCCCGGCGGCCGTGCCCATCGACGAAGAAGATGCCTCGAAAGAAGGCCTGGCGGACGAAGCCGTCGAGGGTGCGGCGCGGCCGGTACGTGCATGCGAAACGGGGTGAGATGTGGACGCGCTCGTGCTCCGCGATGCGGCGGATGGCGGGCGTGTCGTCCGCGGCGTAGCGCTCGTCCTCGAAATAGCTGTCGTGGGACGCGAATCCCGCCCGCAGCAGGTCGGTGGGGGCCAGGAAGCCGGTCGTGCCCTTGGGATAGCGGTCGAACTCCGCGAGGCCGAAGCTGGTGGTCCGCGGCTGGTCCAGGTAATCGCCCCAGAAGAGCCGGACCAGGACTTTCCAGAATTTGCCGTAGGGGTTGCCCTCGGAGTCGATCTCGACGTGCGCGTTCCAGACCCTGGCGCCTTCCGGAAGCCGCTCGGCGATGTATGACAGCCCGCCCGGCTCCAGGCGCACTCGGCTGTCCAGGAACAACGAGTAGGCGCCCGAGGCCGCCGCCAGGCCCGCCTTGCGCGCCGGCACGCGGCCCTGGTTGTGCTGCCGGATGATCCGCACCGGGTAGGCCAGCGCGGTGGCTCTGACGACCTCGGCGGAGCCGTCGGTCGAGCCGTCGTCCACCACGACGAATTCGGCATCGAACCCGGACTGGGCGATCACCGCGGCCGCGGCCTGGAGGGTGCCGCCGATGTGGTTCCGCTCGTTGTAGATCGGGATGATCACGCTCAACGTCTCCGGCGACGCCGGGGTCGATTCGACTGGTGCGGTCAACCGCCTAAAGGTTAGCGACCGCAGCGCCGGGGCTCAGTCGGCGAGGCGGCTCTCGGCCACGGCCTCCGCCGGCGGCTGGGAGGCCGCTTTGAGCTCGCGGCGGCGACGGTCGTAGTAGCGCGTGATGTGCAGGCGGTAGAAGATCGCCGCCGTGTCCCAGAGGATCCCGTAGGCAGCCCAGGGCGGCACCGTGCTGTTGAACTGGAACTGCAGCTCGATGGGCGCCTCCGCGATCCGCCGGTACTGGAGCTTGCGGGCCACCACCAGCAGCTCGAGGTCGAACGCGAAGCGCTTGACCGCCAGCAGCGGGACCACGTCCCGCAGCACCTGGCGCCGGAAGAGCTTGAGGCCGGTCTGGGTGTCGCGCACGTTGAGCGCGAAGAGGATGCGGACCAGCAGCTGGTAGACCAGGCTCTCGAGCCTCCGGAAGGGCGGATACGACACCCGTGACTGGGGATGTCGCTTGGAGCCGATCACCATGTCGTAGCCGCGGCCTGAGTTCATGATCTCGATGAAGTTGCGGATCTCCCGCGGGTTGAGCTCCATGTCGGCGTCGATGAAGGTGACCAGGTCGCCGCGGCAGCGCTGCACGCCCTGGCCGAGCGCATAGCCCTTGCCGCGGTTGACGGCGTAGTCCACGACCTGGATCCGGTCCGAGCCGACGCGCCGCGCCTCCGACACCGTGTCGTCGGTGTTGCCGTCGGAGACCACGATCACCTCGTACTCGAGCCCCAGCGGCTCGAGCTCGGCCAGCAGGTGCTTCAGGTTCTCGTAGATGTGCTCGCCCTCGCGGTAGGCGGGCACCACCACCGAGAGCTCCATGGGCGCCATCTTAGAGCCCCGCTACACCCCTCCCCCCGCCACCAGCCGGGCACCGGGCGCCAGTGCGGGGCAGGGCGGCGGCGCTTTGGCGTATCCGAACTGGGTGCAAGAGCCGTCGGCGTTGAACTCGTAGCCGCCCGGCCCCGCGGCCGGCAGCGAGCCGGCCCAGACCGAGCGAGCCACGTCTCGGC
>DATCNF010000168.1:0-4941 GCA_036565325.1 Candidatus Dormiibacterota bacterium
CCCTTACGACGACGCAGGTCTCGTTGTGAGTCGCCCCGGCGCTGTGATCGAGGTCGATCGCAACACGCCGCCGACGCTCTTCCACTACGGCGAGGGCTTCCGGCTCGAGAACCTGCCCCTGGGCAGCCGGATCCTCTACCCGCCCGATCCCATCGACCCCATCCCGCACCCCGAGCGGGCGATCCGGCGCGCCCTCGCCAAGCCGCTCGAAGACGACCCGCTGAAGGGGCTGCTGCGCCCGAACATGAAGCTGACGATCGCCTTCGACGACCTCTCGCTGCCCCTGCCGCCGATGGCCGCCCCGGACGTGCGCCAGCTGGTGATCGAGGAAGTGCTCGAGATGTGCGCCGACGCCGGCGTGGAGGACGTGCACCTGATCGCGGCCAACTCCCTGCACCGGCGGATGACTGCGGACGAGATCCGCCATATCGTCGGGGACCGGGTGTTCAGCACCTTCTGGCCCGACCGCCTGTACAACCACGACGGCGAGGACCCGGAAGGCAACGTGCTGGTGGGGAAGACGGGCGAGGGGGAGGAGGTCACACTCAGCCGGCGCGCCGCCGAGTCCGACCTGGTCATCTACGTCAACCTGACGCTGGTCCCCATGGACGGCGGCCACAAGTCGATGGCGACGGGGCTGGGGTCCTATCGCAGCGTGCGCCCGCACCACAACGTCAAGACCCTGCTCGCCTCGCGCTCCTACATGCACCCGCCGGACTCGGCCCTGCACCATTCCTGTGTCAGGCAGGGACAGCTGATCGAGGACACCGTGCGGGTGTTCCACATCGAGACCAGCGTCAACAACCACGCCTTCCCGGCGATCGCCAACTTCCTGCAGAAGCGGGAGACCGACTGGACGACTTCCGACCAGGTCCAGTTCCTGGCCATGAAGCAGTTCACCGATTACGCGCCGCCCGCATTCAAGCGCACGATCTTCCACTCCATGCGTGCGCCCTATGGCATGACGGGCGTGAACGCCGGCCAGGTCGACGCGGTGCACGAGAAGACGCTGGCCGCGGTGCGCAGGCAGATGACGGTGGAGGTGGACGGCCAGACCGACGTGGTCACGATGGGCTTGCCCTACCTGGGGCCCTACAACGTGAACGCGGCCCTGAATCCGGTGCTGGTGGTTTGCCTGGGGCTCGGCTACCTCTTCAACCTGTACCGCGGCCAGCCGGTGGTGCGCGAGGGCGGGGTCGTGATCATGACGCACCCCTGCCGCTACGAGTTCGACGCCGTGCAGCACCCGAGCTACATCGACTTCTACGACGAGGTGCTGGCCGACACCACCGACCCGGCGCAGATCGAGGAGCGCTACGAGGCGCGCTTCGCCGAGGACCCCTGGTACCGGCAGTTGTACCGGAAGAGCCACGCCTACCACGGCGTGCACCCGTTCTACGCCTGGTACTGGGCGGCATTCGCCCTTAAGCACGTGGCCCAGGTGATCGTGGTCGGCGGCGAGCGGGAGGTCGTGCACCGGCTCGGGTTCCGGGCCGCGAGCACGCTCGAGGACGCCTTCGAGATCGCCGAGCAGACGGTCGGTAAGTGGCCTTCGGTGACCCACCTGCGCACGCCGCCGCTGATGCTGGCGGACGTCCGATGATGACGCTGGTGCTCTCTGAGCGAGGCGCTCGGGGTCCCCGCGAAACCGCAGGTTTCGTGGGGTGAGCTGGTATTCCGGCAAGTACGGGGCCTCCCAGGTGCTCGACGCCGCCGCGTCATTCGCCGGGGACATGCGCCTGATGCGGCGCGGGTTTCGCTGGGACCGGCCGCGCCCGCGCAGCTGGCCGGAGCCGTCGCCCGCCATCCCCGACCGTCCCTCTAACCTGGGCTGGGCGCGCATGGAGCCGGTGCGCTCCCTGCGCTTCCTTGTCCAGCGGGGGCTGATGATGCCCTTCACCGAGGCCATGACGCACCCGGAGGTCGAGGGCGCGGAGTGGGTCGAGGACCTGGACCGGCCCGCCATTCTCGCCGCCAACCACAACAGCCATGCCGACACCCCGCTGCTGCTGCACGCGCTCTCGCAGCGCACGCGAGAGAAGACGGTGGTGGCCGCCGCCGAGGACTACTGGTACAGGCGGCCCCTGCTGGCCAGCGTGGTCGGGCTCTTCCTGAACACCTTCCCGTTCTCGCGCACCAGCGGGCCCCAGGCCGTGCTCAGCAGTTCGCACCAGCTGCTCAAGTCGGGCTGGAACCTGCTGCTCTACCCGGAAGGGACACGCTCCACGGACGGCAGGATCGGCGAGTTCAAGCCCGGCGTCGGGTTCCTGGCCACCGAGACCCGCGCGCCGGTGATCCCGATGCACGTCCGGGGTTCGCACCGGGTGATGCCCAAGGGCCAGCGCTACCCGCTGCCGGCGCCGGTCAAGATCCGGATCGGCCGGCCGCTGGAGGCGCGCCGCGGCGAAACCTCGCGAGCTTTCACCACCCGTGTCGAGAAGGCCGTCAGGGAGCTCGGCGACGGCAGCGAGGACTCTGCGGTCACCGGCAGCTGGATCGAGAGGTGGCGGGAAACGCAGCCGCGGCGGTCGAGCGCGGAATCATAGGGTCGCGGCTCGGGGGGCCGGCCGCGCCGATTCTCGTCAAGGTGTAGGCGTGACCTATTCGATCGTGGCCCGCGACCCCGACACCGGGGAGCTGGGCGTCGCCGTGCAGTCGATGTACTTCCAGGTCGGCCCCGTGGTGCCCTGGGCGGAGGCCGGCGTGGGCGCCGTGGCGACCCAATCGGTGGTCAACGTCGCCTTCGGGCCGTTGGGGCTGGACCTGATGCGGGGCGGCCTGAACGCGCGCCAGGCGCTGGCCGCCGTGCTGGCCGGCGACCGCGAGCCGGACGGCCGCCAGTGCGCCATGGTCGACGCGGCGGGCGGCGTGGCCGCCTACACAGGGCCCCGCTCCATCCCGGCCGCCGGGCACCGGACGGGCGACGGCTACAGCTGCCAGGCCAACCTCATGGAGCGGGACACCGTCTGGGACGCCATGGCCGCCGCCTACGAGAACGCGGCGGGGCGGCCGCTGGCGGAGCGCATGATCGAGGCGCTCCGCGCCGCGGAAGCCGAGGGCGGCGACATCCGGGGCCGCCAGTCAGCTGCGCTGCTGCTGGTGACCGGGAGGCCCACCGGGCGAGCCTGGGAGGACCGGCTGATGGACCTCCGAGTCGAAGACCACCCGGACCCGGTCGAGGAGCTGGCCCGACTGGTCCGCCTCAGGCAGGCTTACACGGCCGTCTTCGCGGCGGGGCGGGCGCTCCTGCGGGGCGACGATGCGGAGTGCCGTGCGCTCTCGCTGGAAGCGCTGAGGCGGGCCCCGGAGGAAGCACAGACGCGCCTCTCGGCCGGGCTGATGCACGCCCGGGCGGGGGAGTGGGGGGACGCTCTGCCGCTGCTGCGCAGCATCGTGGAGGAGGAGCCGCGCTGGCCGGAGGCGCTGCGCAGGATGGCCTCCGTGGAGCGGATTCCGCCCCAGTTGGTGGCCGAAATCGAACAACGCCTCCAGTAGACTGCTATCGGTTTGGCACGTTCAAGCACGCCCCGGCGCGGGCCGCGGCAGCCGCGCCAGCGGAAGAACCCGGCGCCCGAGCAGGAGAAGGAGCAGGCCGTTGTCATGGATGCGGTGGTCTCCCAGGCGCTGCCCAACGCGATGTTCGAGGTCGAGCTGGAGAACAACCACAAGCTGATCGCGTACGCGGCCGGCCGCATGCGCCGCTATTTCATCCGCATCACCCCTGGCGACCGGATCCGGGTCGAGCTCTCGCCGTACGACCTCAGCCGGGGCCGGATCGTCTACCGCTATCGCGACTGAAGCCGCCCTTCGCACAGGCCTGACCCTGCGCTCGGTGCGGGCGACGCCGGTCGTGGTCCCCCTCGACTCTCCGCTCACGACCGCCTCCGGCAGCATGCCCGAGGCCCCCCTGCTCCTGGTCGACCTGGACACCGAGCAGGGCGTGACCGGCCGCAGCTACGTCTTCGCCTACCAGGCGCTGATGCTGCGCCCCTTGCGCGACCTGATCGCGGGCCTGGCGGAACCGCTGGTCGGCAAGCCGCTGGTGCCGGCGGACCTGGACCGGGCCCTGCGCGCGCGCTTCACGCTGCTGGGTGGGGCGGTCGGGCTGGCCGGGATGGCGGTCTCCGCGCTCGACACGGCGGCCTGGGACGCCGTCGCCGTCGCCGCGGGGCGGCCGCTGGCCGCGCTCCTGGGCGCCCGGCCTCGGCCCCTGCCGGCCTATGACTCGCTGGGCCTGGTGACGGCGGCCCAGGCGGCCGAGCGCCTACCGCTGTCGGCCGAGCGCGGCTTCCGCGCGGTCAAGATCAAGATCGGCTGGCCCGCCCTGGCCCAGGACGTGCAGGTGGTGCGGGCAGCCCGCGAGGCGCTGCCGGACGCGGTCGAGCTGATGGTCGACTTCAACCAATCGCTGGATGTCACCGAGGCGCTTCGCCGCTGCCGCGCCCTGGACGGCGAAGGGGTAGCCTGGATCGAGGAGCCCGTGCGCTGCGACGACTTCGAAGGCGCCGCCGCGGTCACCGCCGCCGTCAATACGCCGATCCAGATCGGCGAGAACTTCCGCTCCGTGCAGGAGATGGCCCTGGCGCTGGAGCGGCGCGCCTGCGACCTGGTGATGCCCGACCCGCAGGTGATCGGCGGGGTCACCGGCTGGATCGGCGCCGCCGCCCTGGCCGCGGCGGCCGGCGTGCGCTGTTCGGGCCACATCCACGTGGAGAGCACCGCCCACCTGCTGGCGGCCACCCCGACCGCGCACTACGTGGAGTGGCTGGACCTGGCCTCAGCGGTGCTCGCCGAGCCGCTCCAGGTCGTCGAGGGCCAGGTCAGCGCGCCCGACCGGCCCGGCATCGGGCTGGCCTGGGACCCGGCCGCAGTGGCGCGCTACCGCCTGAGCTGACCAACCGCGGCCAGCGGCTCGCGGCATCCCGGATAACCCGGGATGTC
>DATCNF010000169.1:0-8898 GCA_036565325.1 Candidatus Dormiibacterota bacterium
CCCCCTTGCTGCGCGAGGGACCTCCCCGCCAAGCGGGGAGGAGTTTCAGCCTCTCTTCGCGCGGAGCGCCCTCAACACCGGGACCTCGGCGATCTGCTCGGGGCTCAGGTCGGCCCAGATGATGCCCGGCGTCCGCTTGTGGGCTCCGGTCCGGATGACGCGCTCCGGGGTCACCACCAGGTCGACCCGGAAGTCGTGCTCGGTCTCGGGCAGCTCCTCGTCGACGACCTGGAGCTCGTGCACGGTGGTCGCGATCACGGTGTGCTGGTCGACCAGCCCGGCCTCCACCAGCAGCGCCAGCTCGAGGTCGCTGAAGCCTCCCCCCTTGCCCACCCGGACGCCCTGCGGGTTGACGGCGACCACCCCGCACACGACCAGGTCGATGGGCTCCATGCCGGCGATCTCCACCGGCTGGCCGTGGCGGGCGGCGTGCGTGATCGAGACCGCCCGTCGGGGCAGCACTTCGTTCTGCTGCAGCCGGTCGGGGTCCAGGCGCAGGAACGGCCGCTCCGAGGCCAGCCGGGGCACCGCGACGTAGAGCAGCTTGCCGGCCGTAAGGACGGCCGCCCGCACCGGCAGCTGGGGCGAGTCGGGGTTGGACTTGACGATCCGGGCCGCCTTCCACTCCGGCAGCTCACCCAGGCGCCGGGCCGCGGCCTCGGCCCCCACGAAGTTCGGGATCCGGCCGGCGGCGCCTGGGAACCGAGCGGCGCCTCGCCGCTCGAGGAGCTCCCAGACCCGGGCCCGCACGGCCTGTTTGGCCGCCCCTACCTGCCCTTGAACTCGGGCTCCGTCTTCTGCAGGAATGCCACCACCCCCGTGACCGCGTCCTCGCTGAGCGAGGCCCGCGCGAAGTTCCGCGCCTCGATCTCCTGCGCCTCGTCCAGCGGCAGGTCCTGCCCGCGGTTGACGGCGTCCTTGATCATGGCCAGCGCCACGGTAGGGGCTTTGGCCAGCTTTTGCGCCAATTCGTCGACCGCTCCCGCGAACTCTTCGGGTGTGACCGCGCGGTCGACCAGGCCGATCGCCTCGGCCTCCTTGGCGGACAGCCGTCGCGACTCCAGGAGCATGGGGTAGGCGCGCGCCTTTCCGAGCAGGCGGACCAGCCGCTGAGTTCCCCCGGCGCCGGGCATGATCCCCAGCGCGGACTCCGACTGCCCGATCTTGGACCGCCCGTCCTCGACCATGATCCGGTAGTCGCAAGTGAGCGCGATCTCACAGCCGCCGCCCAGCGCATGGCCGTTGATGGCGGCGATCACGGGCTTGGGGGTCGCGGCCAGCGCGTCGAGGGCGCGCTGGCCGCTGCGCGCCATGCGATAGATCTGGTCGGCCGCGTCATCCGCGCTGCGGTCGAGACCTCCCATCTCACCCAGGTCCGCGCCCACGCTGAAGTACTTCTCGTACTCGCTGCCGAGCACGATGACGCGCACCTCCGGGTCCTTGCCCAGCTCCTCGAACGCATTCACCAGCTCCGAGGTCAGGTCGCCGGCCATGGCGTTGATGCCCTTGCGATGCATCACCACGCGCGCGATCCCGCCGTCGCGTTTGACGTCTACGGTCTCGCCCATCTAAGCGGTGAACAGCGGGATGCCGCCCGCCACCTCGATGGTGGTGCCGGTGATGTACCCGGCCTCGTCGGAGCACAAAAAGGCGATCGCGCTGGCGATGTCCGCCGGCTCCCCGAAACGCTTGAAGACGGTGCGCGCCTTGAAGCGTTCGTACATCGGGTTGATGGAAGCCGCGGTCTTGCCGGCCTCGCTGGCGATGATCCCGGGCACGATCGCGTTGGAGGTGATGTTGTAGCGGCCGCCCTCGAGAGCGACGGTCTTGGCGAGGCCGATCACGCCCGCCTTGGTGGCCGAGTAGCTCGACTGCCCGAAGCCTCCGATCGTCCCCGCCACCGAGGCCATGAAGACGATCCGTCCCCACTGCTGCTCGCGCATGTACGGAAAAACCTCCTTGGTGCAGTTGAAGGAGCCCGTGAGGTTGACCAGCAGGTCGCGGTCCCAGAGCTTGTAGTCCATCTTCTCGATCTGCGCCGTGTTGTCGAGCGTGGCCGCGTTGTTGATCAGGATGTCGATGCGGCCGAACTCCTCTTTGACCTGCTTCAAGACGTCGCGGATCTGCTCCCGGTTGGTGACGTCCATCTTGATCGCCGTCGAGCGCCGGCCCATCTGGCGTATCTCCTCGGCGGTGGCGTTGGAGTAGACCCAGCCCTGCTGGGCGGCGGCCTGCATGAGCACCGAGTTGGCGCCCTCGGCGGTGGCCTCGAGGTCGGGGTCGTCCTCGATCAGGATGTCGGTGATCACGACGTCGGCGCCGAGCCGCGCCAGCGTGAGCGCGTCCTCGCGGCCGAGGCCGCGCGAGGCGCCGGTTACGACTGCGACTTTTCCGGAGAGATCGAACATGTACGCCATCGTACCGGCTCAGGCGAGCTCGGCCATGCCCTTGGTCAGAACGGGTGTGCCGTCGGCCTTGCGCGCCCAAAGCTCGAGGCGGCCGTCAGCCCGCGACGCGCTGCCGAACTCGACCTCCTCACCCGGCTCGACCATGCCCGCAAAACGCACGTTCAGGCGGCGGACCCGCCGCGGGTCGCCGCCGGCGGCCTCTACCGCCAGGTTGGCCAGCAGGCCCATCTGCAGCATCCCGTGTGCGATCACGCCGGGCAGCCCCACCGACCTGGCGAAGTCGTCGTCCAGGTGGATCGGGTTGCGGTCGCCCGACGCCTCGGCGTAGGCGGCGATCTGCTCGCGGGTGAAGACGACCCTGCTCACGGCCTGACCACGAAGAGTGCCCGGCTGCTGGCCAGCGGCGAATCATCGGCCGCGGTGCAGGTGGTCTCGAACGTTATGAAGCGCGCGCCCCGGCGCTCGATGTCGGCCGCCACCTTGCCCCGCGCCGTGATCGTCTCCCCGGGCTCCGGGTGGCGATCCCACTTGAACTCCTGCTCGGCGTGCACCAGGCGCCCGAAGTCGACCGCCGCCTCGGCGTCGCCGAAGAGCTGCCGGGCCGTGGTGAAGAGCGCGTAGACCGCGGCGTAGGTGGGCGGGACGCCCGCCTCCGGGTCGGCGTCGATGGCGTGGGCGAAGGCGGCCACGTGCTCCGGCTCGATCGCGAACTCGACGGGCGGGTACTCCCGCCCCGTTACCGAAGCGATGCTCACACGAACCGGTTGCGGTTGCGGATGCGGGCGATCAGGAGCGGCCGCAGCTCGCGGAAGGCCTCCAGCACGCGCTCCCGGCTGCCCCGTGCGACCTCCGGCGGCGCGTAGGCCGCCAGCGCGTAGGCGTCGACCAGCGCTCGCGCGGCGCCGCGCGCCTCGGGCGCTTCCTCCCCCAGCCGGCGGCCGAACTCGAAGGGCGTCTCGCCCGGGCGTCTACCCATCCCGCCCAGGCGCGCCAGCAGCGCGGTGCGCTTCCAAGCCCCCGCGGTCGTGTTCGGCCGCAGGTAGCGCGAGGCGGCGAGGTACATCAGCGCCAGCAGGAGCAGGATGCCGCCCGCCCAGGGCAGCACCAGCGTCACCGAGGGGACGTGCAGGGCGCCCCCACCGGTCAGCCCGGCGTCGGTGCCGGGGTCGACCGCGCCCTTGTCGGGCTTGGTGGTGGGGCTGGTGGTGGCGGCGTTGGGGTCCTGGCTGGGGTCGCAGATCTCGGCGTCGCGAGCGCAGGTGGCGCCCGTGTTGTTGCCGCGGGGGACCGGGAAGTAGGTGCCGTCCGGGGTCGGCTCCCAGGGGATCCAGCCGTACTTCGGGAAGTAGACCTCGACCCAGGTGTGCGCGTCCGACTCCTTGATCACGTACTTCTGGATGCGATCGTCATAGGTGCCCTGGCCGTAGCCCTGGACCAGGCGGGTGGGGATCCCGAGCGAGCGCAGGAGGTCTCCCATGGCGGTCGCGAAGTACTCGCAATAGCCCTCTTTGGAGGTGAACAGGAAGTAGTCCAGGGGGTCGACGCCACGCGGCGGATCGGCCGGCGTCAGCGTGTAGTTGTAGTTCGCGCGCAGGTAGGTCTCGATCGCCTGCGCCTGGTCGTAGGGGTTGGTCTTGCCGGCCGTGATCTGCAGCGCCAGGTCTCGAATCCGGCCCATGACGTCGGGCGGCCGGTACACGGTGGTGCCGACCTGGCTGTTCAAAGAACCGAGGGGCGGCGGCGCGGTGGTGGTGCCGGCGCGCCGGTACAGGTTCTGGAAGTTGCGATAGGGATCGACCCAGGTCGGGTAGTCGGTGCTGGCCGCGCGCAGGTCTTCCTCCGTGGCCAGCGAGTAGGTGATGGAGACTCGGTAGGGCCCGTTGCCGCCCGCCTTCCCCGCGCCCGAGACGCGGTCGATGGTGTACAGCTGGGTGGGCGGCAGCTGGCCGTTCAAGCCCGGCACCTCGTGCAGGGTCGTGAGCCGGTCCGCCTTGTACAGGTTCCCGGCGTGGAACATGACGTCGGGCGCCTTGTCCGGCGGCTTCAGCATCTGCATCTTGAAGGACCCCACCGCCTCGGACCGGTACTGCTCGGAGTAGGGCGCCACCTCGTCCTTGTTGAGGGTGACCACCGCCCCGCCATTGGTGTCACCGGTCGGGAAATACCACTCGCCGTTGGCCGTCCGCATCAGGTCGAGGCCGGCGAAATAGCCGCGGGGGCCGCTGTAGGTGCCGTCGATGGTGTAGGTCATGACCACGCCGCCGGTCTTGTGGATGGGGCCGACCAGCTTGACGTCGGGGTTGAACCCGATCGAGGTGCCGGCCGCGGAGCCGCGTCCGAATGCCACCTGGTGGTTGAGCCGCTGCTGCAGCTCGGCCCAGTTTCGAAAGACGCCGCTCTCGATGTCGACGGTGCTGTCGACACGGGACAGCGGCGGCAGGAAGATGCCGAGCGCGATGACCCCGGCCATGACCAGGACGCCGGTCTCCCAGAAGTCCCAGCTGGCGTCACCAGAGAGGCGGATGTGGCGCCGGCGCACGTCGTCCACCGACTTCGTGAACTGCGTCCAGAGCAGCAGGGCCAGGGTCAGGATCAGGAAGGCGAGCATGTAGCCGTTCTGGTCGGAGGGGAAGTTGAGGAGCGTGGTGGCGAACGCCGCCGCACCGGGGATCAGCCCCAGCAGCGGCTGCCGCCAGCGCAGCACGCACCACGCGAGCCAGCCGCCGACCGTCCAGAAGAGGAGGGCGAGCAGGAAGAGGAAGAAGGCGATGTCGGAGCCCGCGGAGCCGTCCAGCACCCGGCCCCACCAGGTGCTCACGAAGCCGATGGGGTCGGTGGGGTCGCGGGGGTGGGCGCTGGTCAGGGCCGGCCCCGCGGCCAGGTAGGCGGCGAGGGGGGCCAGCAGGAGGCCGGCGGCCAGCGCCAGCGGCCAGGGTACGAAGCGGGCCACCGCCAGCAGGCCCATGATGACCGCCGCCGCCAGCGCCACCCGCACGATGACGTCGGATCCGGGAACCCACTCGGCCTGCACCGTCGAGCCCGAGATGGCGAGCGTGAGCAGCACCACCCCGGTCGCGGAGATGGCCGTGCTCCAGCTCGGCCGCATCGCCGCCAGGCCGGGCCGCAGGCCGCGCAGCCGGCTAGTTGAGGCGGACTGCATCCCGTGTCCTCAGGAGGCGGCTGAAGTCGTCGCCCTGGCGCACCACGTAGAGGTCGACGTCGGAGCCGAGGTCGAAGGAGAGGGTCTTGTCGGGACCGCCGAACGTGGAGGCGTCGACATAGAAGGCGATCAGCGAGGTGCCGCGGCCCCGGATCGCCTGCAGCGTGCTCACCCTACCGGCGTCGGGGCTG
The DNA here is from genome assembly GCA_036565325.1 of Candidatus Dormiibacterota bacterium. GTDB lineage: Bacteria > Chloroflexota > Dormibacteria > Dormibacterales > Dormibacteraceae > CF-28. The sequence goes on from DATCNF010000169.1 coordinate 5,760, forward strand.
GGACTGATGACCGCGATCGCGCGCCGCGGCAGGCGCCGGATCTTCTCCCAGGACAGCGCCGTGGCCAGGTCGGTGTCGGAGTCGGGCTGGGCGATCGCCAGGTAGTCCAGGATCACCCGGTCCTGGCGGACCACGCGGTGCGGTTCCAGCAGCGTGCCCTTGGCGTCGTTGGCGATCAGGCCGACCTTGCGGCCACGGCCGTGGATGTGGAGCGCGATCGAGGCCGCCAGGCTGACCGCGTACTCGACGGTGGACTCCTCGCCGGTGCCGAAATGGACCTTGCGGTCGAGGTCGAGCACGATCCAGATGTCGGCGGTCAGCGGCTGCTCGAAGGTCTTGCTCATCAGGCGGCCGTGCTTGGTCGAGAGCGGCCAGTGGATGCGGCCGAAGGAGTCGGTCGGCGTGTAGTCGCGGACGCCGCCGGTCTCCGGCGGGTAGTCCGCCCAGTTGCCGAAGCGCTGCGAGGTGCCCGCGTGCTGGGCCGCGGGCATCAGCAGCTCCGGCATCGGCCGCACCCGCGGATAGACCAGGACCTGGTTGCGCTCGTTGTAGCGGACCTCGCCGGTGAAGAGGCCGAAGGGCTCGCTGACCTTGACCCGGGTGGGGCCGAAGGTGGCCCAGCCCCGCTGCCGGTAGACGCCGCGGCTGGTCCAGGTCACCCGGTCCTTGCCGAGCGTGATCACGCGGCCCGGCTGGTAGCCGGAGAGCCGGCTCAAATCGCGCACCTCGACCCAGGGGGCGGGCACCCAGCTCTTCTTCTGGAGCGTGAAGGTCTCTTCGAACGACTCGCCCACGGTGGGCGTGCCGGCGTCCAGTGTGCGCTGGACCTCGACGCCGCGCAGCGCCAGCTTGGGCCAGGCCCAGGCCACCAGGAAGAGGATGGTCAGGGCGTAGCCCAGCGCGAAGGCGGGCCGGATGGCCGTCAGGTACGCGAAGAAGAGGAGGAAGGCGAGGCTGATGCCGAGGAAGACCCGGCTCAAAGGGCTGGGGTGGCCTCCCTATCGGCCTCGGTCGTCATATGCGGTCTGCGGGACCGGCTCGCGCTCCAGCAGCGCGGCCAGGATCCGGCCCGGGCTCTGGCCCTGCATCTCGGCGTTGGGGCGCACGATGATCCGGTGCCCGAGCACGGGCTCGACCAGGGCCTTGAAGTCGTCGGGCACCACGTACTCGCGGCCGAGGATGGCCGCCCGGGCCTGGGCGCCGTGGAAGAGGTTGAGGGTGCCTCGCGTGCTGGAGCCGAGGGCGATCTCGGGGTGGGAGCGGGTTTTCTCGACCAGCCGGGCCACGTACTCCTTGAGCTCGGTCTTGACGAACACCTCCCGGACCGCGCGCTGGGCGTTGCCCAACTCTTCCGGGGAGACCACCGGCTGCAGCTCGTCGAAGGGCGATTCCACCTTCTCCGAGCCCAGCAGCAGGGCCTCGGACTTGGCCGACAGGTAGCCGAGGCGGACCTTCATGAAGAAGCGGTCGAGCTGGGCCTCGGGCAGCGGGAAGGTGCCCGAGTACTCGATCGGGTTCTGGGTGGCCATCACCAGGAAGGGCTTGGGCAGCTGGTGCGTCTCGCCGTCGATGGTGACCTGGTGCTCCTCCATCGCCTCCAGCAGCGCGGCCTGGGTCTTGGGGGTGGCGCGGTTGATCTCGTCCGCCAGCAGGACCTGCGCGAAGACCGGTCCCGGGCGGAACTCGAACTCGTTGTTCTTCTGGTTGAAGGCCCGGACCCCGGTGATGTCGGAGGGCAGCAGGTCGGGCGTGAACTGGATGCGCCGGAACGACGCGTCGAGTGAGCGGGCGAGCGCCTTGGCCAGCATGGTCTTGCCGACGCCGGGCACGTCCTCGATCAGGAGATGTCCCTGGCAGAGGAGGGTGATCAGGCAGAGGCGGACCTCTTCCTCCTTGTCGCGGATCGCGCGCCCCACGTTCTCGATGACGGGGTCGGCGACACGGCGTACGGAGTCGAGCGCGACGCGGTCAGCCTGGCGGCTCACCGTCACCTCCCACCACGCAGCCGATTATAGGTACGGGCCGCCGGAGCCTCCGCTTCCCGATCGGAAGTCGGCCGGCGCGCAAGTACGAAAACACTCCACCGTTTGACACCTGCAACGGGTCGCTGCTAGCCTCCCCCGAGGTTTCTAGTCGCGCCCCATGCGGGTGCAGCTAAGGGGGTAGTGATATCGCGGTCGTCAGCCGATACTTCATGCACGCCGCTGTCCTGGTGATCGCGCTCACCCTTTCCGGGTACGCCTCGATCACCAAGGATCTGCCGGCGTCCGCGAAATTGCGGCTCGGCGTGGTCAACGCCGAGGGCCTGACCAACGGCCAGGGCGGTACCGTCGGCCCCATCGAGCTGGGTCGCCTGGGCACCATCATCAAGCCGATCGAGGTTCCCACCGGCCCGCCCGTGCTGCACACGCCGATCGGGTACACGGTCGCCGACGGCGACGACCTGGGCTCGATCGCGAACAAGTTCGGCATCACCGCCGACGACGTCCGCTGGTCCAACAGCGACCTCACCAGCACCGACCGCGTCAAGACCGGCCAGGTGCTCACGATCCCGCCCGTGCACGGCTTCGTCTACACCGTGCAGGCAGGCGACACCGTGCAGAAGGTGGCGGACGGCTTCCACGTCGACTCCAGCTCCCTGGTCGATTTCAACTACCTGCGCCACGATTCCATTGACCCGGGCACCCGGCTGATCGTCCCCGGCGGCGTGGGGCCGCAGCTCTTCCCGCGTCGCATCTCCTCCGACCCTCCACACCTCGGCAACTTCGCCAACGGCAGGTTCTATTACGGCTACTGCACCTGGTACGTCGCCAGCCGGACCTCGGTTCCCTGGACCGGCGACGCCTGGGCCTGGTTCGGCAACGCCAAGGCGATGGGTTACGACACCGGGCAGCTCGCCCAGCCGGGCGCGATCATGGTGACCTGGGAGAGCTGGGTCGGCCACGTGGCGTACGTGGAGGCCGTCAACGCGGACGGCAGCTTCACGATCTCGGAGATGAACTACAAGGGCTGGGGCGTGATCGACACCCGCACGATCCGCAACAAGGACGTGCCCATGATCGGCTTCATCTACCCCAAGAGCTAGCTAAGCACCTCCCCAGTTCCTGGGGAGGTCCTTCCCGCGCAACTCCTCCCTACT
>DATCNF010000170.1:0-1776 GCA_036565325.1 Candidatus Dormiibacterota bacterium
CTCCACGGGCGGCCGCACCCAGGCCGGGCCCTGGCAGGCGTCGAGATGGACCAGCGCCCCCAGCCGGCGGGCCTGGGCGGCGACCTCCGCGACCGGCTGCAGCGTCCCCACCTCGTTGTTGGCCAGCCCGATCGAGACCAGGCCGGCATCTTCCGGGATGTCCGCCGCGGATGCGCGTGCCGCCCCGTCCACCGGGAGCACCGCCACCGCGCGGCCCTCGGCCTGGAGCTCGCGCACGGCGCCCAGCACCGATTGATGCTCGGCCTCCCAGGTCACCACCCGGCGGCCGGCCGGGAGCCGGCGCCCGGCGCCGAGCAGGGCCAGGTTGACCGCCTCGGTGCCGCCCGAGCACCAGACCAGGTCGCCCGGACTGGCGCCCAGCGCCTCCGCCGCCTGGTCGCGGGCGGCATCGAGGGCGGCGCGCGCCGCCCGGCCTTCGGCGTGCGGGCTCTGGGGGTTGGCTTCGGGAATGCGCCCCAGCGCGGCGCGAACTTCGGCCAGCACCGGCGCGCCGCCGGCGTGGTCGAGGTAGGTCCGGGGACTGCTAGCGGCGCTCAGGCTGCTTGATGAGGTCGGTGAGGGTGCCGTCGAAGGAGCTCAGGGTGAGGTGGACGTCGAGCAGCTCGTCCAGCTCGATGGGGCCGGGCTGCTGGCCGGCGTCGGCGGTTTCCAGCCGCAGGTCCTCGACCTCGACCTCGACCTCCGCGTCGTGGACCATCTCCAGTCCCTGGCCCTGGATGGCCAGGATCACGATGAAGGTGACGTGGCAGGAGGCGCAGGTGACCTGGACCGTGAAGCGGTCGTCGACGTGGTTCAGCATGCGGACCGAACAGCCCTTGAGGTTCCGCCCACAGACGGGGCAGTTGTAATAACGGGCACGGTCCTGGATGAACTCGATGATGCTCATCCCGGGGCCCAGTCTACCCCCATCAGCGCCTACCCTCGATGCACACACAGCCGCCCGGTCCGACCACCGCCGAGTGCCGGGTGCCCGCCGGCAGCACCATCCGATCGCCTGCTTCCAGATCGACCTGGCGGCCCTCTTCCTCGAGGTGGAAACTGATCGAGCCCGCCTCGCAGTAGAGGACCTTTTCGTAGTGATGAACGTGCGCGGCGTAGCGGTGGCCCGGGCCGTTCGACCAGCGGTAGGGATCGCTCGCCTCTGACTCCAGGCGCCGCATCAGCTGCTCCTGGCCCATGACGATCACCATAATCGGCTGATGGTCAAGGTCCGGCTGCGCACCAGCCGCCGGGAGGAGGCGCTGGACGTCACCGAGAAGGTGCGCCGGGCGGTCGCCGAGAGCGGGATCCGGGAGGGCACCTGCACGGTCTTCGCGCCCCACACCACGTGCGCGATCGCGGTCAACGAGGGCCACGACCCGGCGGTCATCGAGGACTTCCTCAACCACATCCGGGAGCTGGTCCCGCGGGAGGCGGGCTTCGAGCACGCCGAGGGCAACTCCGACTCCCACATCAAGGCCTTGCTGGTGGGGCCCAGTGCCACCGTTCCCGTAAGCGGCGGCGAGGTCCGGCTGGGCCAGTGGCAGGCCATCTTCATGTGCGAGTTCGACGGCCCCCGGGAGCGCTCGCTCTGGGTCACCGTGACCGGCGAGCGTGGCCGGTGAAAAACGTTTTACAGCGCCTGCTGGCGGGCGAGCTGAACGTCGACGAGGCCGAGGCCGAGCTCCGCCGCGTCCAGCTCGAGGAGCTCGCCGGCCGGGCCCGGCTGGACTTCGGCCGGCCGGGGCGCCGCGGCCTCCCCGAGGTGGTGCTGGC
>DATCNF010000171.1:0-6943 GCA_036565325.1 Candidatus Dormiibacterota bacterium
CCGCCACCACGCCGACGAATGGCAGCTTGCCGGTCGCCGACAGGTACCCGCCGAGTGGGACGACGATCTCGCTCGAGATCGGCAGCCCGGCGCTCTCGCCCGCCATGGTCACGAACACCGCCAGCAGGCCCCAGTGCGTGACGAGGTCGATCAGCCACTGGGTCATCGCCCGATCAGCCTACCGACTAGAGTCCGGCGCGATGACGCGCGTGATCCTGATCACCGGCACCCTCGGCGCCGGCAAGACCGCGGTCGCCGTCGAGGCCGGCCGGCTGCTGTCGCTGCGCGACGTCCGGGTCGCGGTGGTCGACCTCGACTGGCTGGGCTGGGTGCACCTGGGCGATAAGGAGCCGGCGGGCCGGGTCGACGAGCTGATCGCCGCCAACCTGGCCGCGCTGCGGCCCAACTACGCCGCCGCCGGCATCGAGCACCTGATCCTGGCCCGGCTGCTCACACGGCGCTCCGGGCTGGAGGCGGTGCGGGCGGCGCTCCCAGGTGCCGACCTCAAGGTGGTCCGGCTGACCGCCTCGCCGGCCACCCTCGAGGCGCGCCTGCGGCGCCGGGACTCGGGGCGCGAGCTGGAGGAGCACCTGGGCGAGTTCGCGCCCTATGCCGAGCGCTCGGCGGCCGTGGCCGCGGACGCGGTGGTGGGCAACGACGGCGCCCCCCTCGCCGAGGTGGCGGCCGAGGTCCTGCGCCGCGCGGGGTGGTGATCGCGCTATTGAAGCCCTCGCTCGAACTTATCCGCGGGCGCGTCCCTACGCCGGCACTTCGGAGCCGTCCTCCGACCAGAGGGTGTGGAAGGAGCCCTCGGCGTCCAGGCGCTTGTAGGTGTGAGCCCCGAAGTAGTCGCGCAGGCCCTGGATCAGGTTGGCCGGTGCGCGCTCCCGCCGGTAGCCGTCGTAATAGGCGAGGGCGGAGGAGAAGGCCGGCACCGGCACGCCGAGAGCGACGGCCCTCGCCACCACGTGCCGCCAGGCGTCCTGGGTGCCCGCGGTGCCCTCCTGGAAGTAGCGGCTGAGGAGCAGGTTCTCGAGGTCGGGCTGCTCCGCGTAGGCGTCGGCGATCCGGTTCAGGAAGCGGGCCCGGATGATGCAGCCGCCGCGCCAGATCTTGGAGAGAGCGCCCAGGTCAACGTCCCAGCCGCCCTCGTGGGACGCGGCCCGCATCTGCTCGAAGCCCTGCGCGTAAGCCACGATCTTGGACGCGTAGAGCGCGTCCCGCACCTGTTCCACGAAGCGGTCGCGTTCTCCGGGCTCGATGCGCCCGGACGGCCCGCCGAGGACCCCCGCGGCGCGGACCCGAGCCGGCTTCATCGCCGACAGGTAGCGCGCGAACACGGCTTCGGAGATGGCGGTCGTAGGCACTCCGAGGTCGAGCGCGGACTGCGAGCTCCACTTGCCGGTGCCCTTCTGCGCCGCCTCGTCCAGGATGACGTCGACCAGGGGCCGGCCCGTGCGTACGTCCTGCTTGGCCAGGACCTGGGCGGTGATCTGGATCAGGTAGGAGTCGAGGTCCCCCTGGTTCCAGTCCTGGAAGATCTCGGCCAGGGCCGGCGCCTCGAGTCCGAGGGCCTGGCGCAGCACGTCATACGCCTCCGCGATCAGCTGCATGTCGGCGTACTCGATGCCGTTGTGGACCATCTTCACGTAGTGGCCGGCGCCGCCCGGTCCGATGTACGTGCAGCAGGCTTCGCCATCGACCTGGGCCGCGATCCGCGTCAGCAGCGGCGCCACCTCGTCATAGGCGTCGCGGGGGCCGCCTGGCATGATGCTGGGCCCGTGGAGGGCGCCCTCCTCGCCCCCGGAGACGCCGGTGCCCAGGAATCGGATGTGGGGGCCCTCCAGCTCGCGGCCGCGGCGTTCGGTGTCCACGAAGTGGGAGTTGCCGCCATCGATCAGGATGTCGCCTGCCTCCAGCAGCGGCGCCAGCTCCTTGATGGTGGCATCGACCGGGTCGCCCGCCTTGACCATGAGCAGGATCCGGCGCGGCCGGGCCAGGGCGGCCACGAACTCCCGCGCCTCGTGGGCGCCCGTGATCGGGCCCTCACCGCCGTGCCGCTGCGTGAACTCGTCAGTGCGCGCGGTCGTGCGGTTGTAGACCGCGACCGGGATCTGGCGAGAGGCCAGGTTGCGGGCCAGGTTCTGGCCCATCACCGCCAACCCGTAGACGCCAAACTGGGACTCTGGAGCCATCTACCAAATCATGAGCGGTACCATCGCGGCTCGTGAGTGCCGGCCCCAAGGCTCCGCGCGTTCGGCCGGCTGTGGAACCGCTCGGCTGGGCGATCTTCACCGCCGAAGAGCGCGTGCTCGCGCTGCTCCTGCTCTTCGTGGCCGCGACCATGCTCTCGACGCTGGTCCCGATCCCGCCCTGGATCCGATTCTTTCTTTCGGTGGCGGCCATCGTGCCCCTCGCGGGCTTCATCGGCGCGTCCACCGAAGCCCTGGCCGACGTCCTGGGCGCTCGCGTGGGTGGGCTCTTCAATGCCACCTTCGGCAACGCCCCGGACCTCTTGGTCGGGATCATCGGCGTCCAGAAGGGCCTGATCCCGCTGGTCAAGGCGACCCTGATCGGCGCCCTGATCAGCAACTCGGCCCTGATCATGGGCCTCTGCTACGTGATGGCTGGGCTCAAGTACCGGCGGCCGCGCTTCAACCGGCACGAGGCCGGCCACCACAGCGTGCTGATGATGCTGGCGGTGGCGGCCGTGCTCTTTCCCTCGGTCGGCTCCTTCGTCACCTGCGGCGTGCGCTCAGGCTGCGGCACCGAGTCCAGCGGACCCATCGTGGAGATCAGTGTCGGGATCGCGGTCGTCCTGCTGATCGCCTACGTCGCTTATCTCCTCTACGGAGTGCTCGGCTTCGAGTCGATCGGAAAGCAGGCCGAGCCCAGCGAGACGCACTTCCTGACCGAGGAGCCGGCGGCCGAGCGTCCCCGCAAGCCGTGGCCGGTCTGGCTGGCGGTCGGCGTCCTGGCCGCCGCCGCCCTGCTCCTGATCCCGGTCATCAACATCCTCACGGACAGCGTGGCCCCGGTCACGCAGGCACTCGGGCTCACCGAGGTCTTCGTGGGGATGGTGATCGTCGGCAACGCCGGCAACGTGGCCGAGGCTTACGCGGCTCTGCGCTTCGCGCTCGGCCGCCCGGGGTCGCCGCACCCTGGCCCCCACGGCGACTCGGGCCTCGATCTGGCGCTCGGCATCGCCTCCGCCTCCTCGATCCAGATCGCGGCGTTCGTGGCGCCCGTGGTCGTCCTCTATAGCCTCTTCGCCCACCCCATGAACCTGGTCTTCAGCCCGGTCGAGATCGGGATCCTGGGGCTGCTGGTCCTGATCTTCACCTACACCGCCCAGGACGGCGAGTCGAACTGGCTGGAGGGCGCCCAGCTGCTGGCCCTGTACGCGATGGCGGCGGTCGTCTTCTACGCCCTCCCGGCCTCGGCATTCTGATGCACGTCCTGGTCGCCATCGACGAGCTCGACCCCACCGCCCAGCAGCACCTGGACGCCGGCCGCCAGCTGGCCCAGGCGTTCGGCAGCGGGCTGCTCGCGTTCCACACCTGCGCCGCGCGGGATCTGGCGGCCGCGACCCGCGACCTGACCGCCCTGGCGGGGGGCGTGGAAGTCGAGGTCGCGCCCTACGGGGAGCGCGGCCGCGCGGCGGCCATCGTGGAGGCCGCCGAGCGCCACCAGTGCGACCTGGTCGTGATGGGTACGCAAGGCCTCGATCCGTTCGTGAGCCGCTTCCTGGACAGCCCGGCGCACAAGGTGCTGGAGGCGAGCCGTTCCCCGGTCCTGATCGTCCATGCCGCGCGCGGGCTGCGCCGGGGCGGGCACGGGGTGGTGATGGTCGCGATGGCCGACCCGGTCTTCTCGGTGCGGGTTCTGCAGCACGGGCTCAACCTCGCCCGGGCGCTCCACGAGGGGGCCAAGATCGTGCACGTCGGCTCGCGCGAGGAGGACCCGGTGGCGACGCTCCTGCACCAGCAGGACGCGCACCCCAGCCAGGTCATGGTGGCGGCGGCCGCGGCGGAATTCAAGCAGTCGGGGGTGGAGGCGGAGGGGCAGGTGATCCCCAACTACAGCGGGATCGCAGACGAGCTGGCGCAGGCCGCCGACCGGCTGGACGCGGACGTGATCGTGATCGGCTCCTCAGGGAAGCTCGACCTCGGAGAGTGGCTGCTGGGCAGCATCGCCGAGGCGGTGCTGCACCGCAGTCAGCGCCCGGTGCTGGTGGTGCCTAGCCTGACTTTGTGATAGGGACCGGCGGGGTCTCTTCGTGCCCGCGCAGTTCCTCGACCGGCTTGGCGTCATCGCCGGAGAGCTTTTCCAGGGACTGGCGCATCTTCTCGCGCACCTCTTCCCGGGCCTGCTCTTCGCGATCCTGTTCGCTCGTCATGTCGTCCAATCTACCTCACATTGCCGTACAGTGCCACTATCAAATTCACGGGGCAGCTTTGGCATCATGGAAGGAGGCCCGAATTGAACGCCAAGGCGCCGGACTAAGCTGACCTGATGCCGAGGCCCGCGGACCGCAAGCAGGTCCAGGACCTGCTCGCAGTGGGCGCGCAGCTGGTCGAAGTGCTGCCGCCCGGCGACTACGAGGAGCGGCACCTGCTGGGCGCCATCAACCTCCCGCTGAAAGACCTCAACGCCCAGACGGCGGAACGTCTCGACCGCCACCGCCCGATCGTCGTCTATTGCTACGACTTCGCCTGAGACGTCAGCCCCAGGGCCGCGGCGCGGCTCGAGCAGCTCGGTTTCCAGGACGTCTACGACTACACGGCCGGGAAGATGGACTGGCTGGCCTTCGAGCTGCCTTCGGAAGGCCAGGACGGACCGCTGGTGGGCGACGCCTACCGGCGCGGCGTGCCGACCTGCGCGCCTGAGGACTCGATCCGGCAAGTTCGTGAGCTATTCACTGACGGCTGGAGGTGGGTGGTGGTCCTGAACTCGAGCGGCGTGATCCTGGGCCGCCTGCGCCGGAGCCGGCTGGGCGAGGACGACGAGGCCACGGCCGCGGACGTGATGGAGCCCGGCCCCAGCACTTATCGGGCCAGCGTTCCCCTCGCGGAGATCGTCCCCAAGATGGAGTCGGGCGGGTTCGAAAATGCGCTCGTCTCCGACCCCGACGGGCACCTGCTGGGGGTCCTCATCCGCACCGATGCCGAGTCCGCCTTGACTGGCTATCAAAAGTAGCTTGACGCCGGCAGGTCCGAAGAATAAGACAGCGCTGGAGTTCACTCTTGGCGCGCCCGGTGCTGGATCCTGGGGTTGAGTTTCCGTTGCTCGAAGGTGAGGCCGAGAGCGGCGGCCTGGATGCTGCCCACTGGGTGGCCGTCTACGAGCAGCTGATCAGCTTCTGCCGCTCGGTCCTGGCCGAGGACGACGTGGCCGAGAGCGTCGACCGCGGGGCGCTGCGCCGACGCCTGCGCCACTTCGAGGGCCGCGGCGCCTGGTGGCGACGGCAGCTGGACTTTCCCGACCTGGGCTGAGGGGCGTCAGGCGCCGCAGTCCGGGATGACGACGATGGCCGGCCCCGGCCGGTCGATGCCCTCCAGGTTCCAGATCGGCAGGTAGAAGGAGTCCAGCTCGTCGTAGACGGCGCCCGGCCCGGGTGCGCCCGCGGAAAAGCCGGCGGCTCCAGATGGCGGCGTCGAGAAGGACTGCCAGGGAGGGCCCGACTCGTCCACGATGAGGCAAGGGGTCGCCGGCCGGTTGACCACGAACCGGGTCGTGTACAGGCCCTGCTGGAAGCTGTCGGCGATCGGGTTGCCGGCGCGGTAGAGCGGGTGCAGCGGATTGTTCCCCAGCTCCTGCGCGTCGTAGAAGGGCTGGCCCCAGTAGGAGTGGATCTGGAGCTCGGCGCCAGGCGGCGCGTTGGCCAGCAGCCATTCGGCCGCCTGCTGCCGGGTGTCGGTCATGCCCAGCAGGCGGTCCGAGAGGACTGAGTTGTAGGCCGACGGCAGCAGCAGCAGCAGGCCGATCGCCAGCGCCGGCCCTCGCCCGCGGCCCGGCACCAGTGCGAGCGCGCCGCCCGCCAGCACGCAGAGGGCGGGCAGCAGCGGCAGCACGTAGCGGAAGAAGACCTCGTGGCTGAAGGCCAGGGGCAGGCTCGGCGCGACCAGGAAGGCGAGCAGGCCGAGGTCGTCCCTTCCGCGCCGCCAGGCCGCGGCACCGATCCCGGCCAGCGCCAGCGCGAAGGCGCCGAGCCCGAGTCCGAACGGCAGGCTGCGGGTGGCGTGGTACCACCAACCGGGCGGCATGGAGGCGAACTCGCGGGAGCGCCCGAACAGGAACCCGAGGCCGTCCCAGTAATCGCGCAGGTGGCCGGCGGGCGCCATCACGACCAGGAATGCGCCCGCGCACCCGCCCACCGACGCCAGCACTGACGCCCGCCGGTCGGGGCCGATCAGCGCCGCGGCGAGGACGTAGACCAGCACCGCGCCGCCGGTGTACTTGGAGGCGGCGGCGAGCCCCGCCAGCACGCCCGCCAGCGCGAACCAGCGCCTGGTCTCGGCACGCTGGCCGGCCCAGATGGCGGCGGCCACGAAGGCGGCCGCGACCGCGTCGGTGGTGGCGAAATGCGCCTCCCGGACGGCCAGCGGCGCCACCGCCAGCGCCAGGGCGGCGAGCAGGCCGGCACCCACGCCGTAGGCCCGGCGCGCGATCGAGTACGTCAGCAGGACCGTGATCACCGCCGCGGCGGCGGAGACCGACCGTGCCAGCAGGATCTCAGCCGTGGGGACCACCGAGGTGGCCGGCCCCAGGTGCTGCCCCGGGATCAGCGCGAGCAGCGCCTCGGCCGCCCCGAAGAGGTCGAAGACCAGCGGAGGATAGATGTAGAAGAGAGGATCCAGGCTGCTCTCGGCGGCCATGTGCACCGCCCGGCCGACCATGACGTCCTCGTCCGGCCGGAACAGGTAGGGGAGCCCGAACCCTG
>DATCNF010000172.1:0-1880 GCA_036565325.1 Candidatus Dormiibacterota bacterium
GGGGTGGTCGGAGTTGAGCGCGGCGCGGACCATCTCCTCGTCGCTGTCCTGCAGGTGCGGGTCGTCGAAGCCCATGGCCGCCGCCAGGCGCCGGAAGAGCTCGCCGTTGGAGATCGACTCGCCGACCGGCTCCTGCGCGAGGGGTGGGCACCGCTGAACCTGCCCCAGCCCTGGCTGCCGTTCGCGGAGGGCAAGTTTCCGACCGAGTCGGGGCGAGCTGAGCTCTGGACCGAGGATTACGAGGCCCCGCCCGCCGATGGCGGGCTGCCGCTCGTCCTGGTGAGCGCCAAGACCGCGCTCCACTTCCTCAACTCGTCCTATGCGCACCTGCCCCGGCATGCGCGCGCCGAGAAGCTGTGCGTCGACCTGGCCGCCGAAGATGCCGCTGCGCGACGGGTGGCCGACGGCGACCGCGTGCGCGTCTACAACGACCGCGGCTCCCTGGAGCTCACGGCCCGCGTCCGGGAGCGCGTGCGCGCGGGCGTGGTGGCGATCCCGCACGGTTTCTGGGGCGCCTCCGCCAACACGCTCACCTCGGACGGCATCGCCGACCTGGGCGGCGGCGGCGACTTCTACGGCACCCGGGTGGAGGTCAGCCGGATTTAGCCCGGAACCGTAGCCTCCAGGTGCAGCCGGTCCCAATCCGAGTAGGGCCCGATGACGTGGATGATGCGCTCGAACCCCGCCTGCTCCAGGAGGCTGGCCGCGATCCCCGCCCGGTAGCCGACCCCGCAGTGCACGGCCACCGGCGCCTCCCGCGGGATCTCGTGGGCGTGGTGCTCGATCGCCGCCACCGGCAGGTGCACCGCGCCGGGCACGTGCCCGTGCACCCACTCGTCCTCGTCGCGGGCGTCGATCACGGTGGTCGGCTCCGAGGACAGGATCCAGGTCGCCATGTCCTCCACCTCGGCCGTCTCGAAGGTGCGCAGCTCGCGGCCGCTGGCGGCCCAGGCCTCGAGCCCGCCATCCAGGTAACCGAGCACGGCGTCATATCCGATCCGGAAGAGCTGGCGATGGGCGTCCCGCAGCTGCTCGGGCGAGCCCCCGACCAGCACCAGCGGCCGCTCCGGCCCGATCACCCAGCCCACCCAGGCTGAGAAGGGGCCGTCGAAGCCGATGCAGTAGCTGCCGGGGATGTGGCCCCGGTCGTACTCGCGCCCGGGCCGCATGTCGACGATGGCGGCGCCTGTCTTGCGGTGCATGTCCGTGAGGTCCGCCGTCAGCGGCTTGAGCTCGGGCAGGTGCCGGCCGGCGAGCGGCGCGCCGCTGCGATTGATCGGGCTCATGAGCTTGTAGTAGGCGGGGTAAGGGCCCTGGTGGAGCGCACGCGCGATGAAGGGCATCAGCTCGGTGGTCTGCAGGAACGGGTTGCCGGCGCGCTCCGCCCGCAGGGTGCTGGTTCGCTGGTCGCCGCGGGCGGCGCCGCAGAAGGAGCCGCCGCCGTGGGTGGGGTAGAGGGCGGCCGAGTCCGGAAGGTCGCGCAGCCGCACGTGCACCGTGCGGAAGGCCTCGAACGCCAGGTGGGTGGCCAGGTGGGGGCCGAAGAGGTCGGTGCGGGCGATCGCGCCCACCATCAGGGCGCCGCCGCTGAAGAGGGCCTCGACCTCGCCGTCCGGGCCCAGCAGCAGGAACGAAAGATGCTGGGGCGTATGGCCCGGCGTGTGGCGGACGCGCAGCCGATAGCGGCCGACCGCGACCTCCTGGCCCTCAGCCACCGGCTGGAAGGGGAACTCCAGGCCCGAGTCGTGCGCGGCATGGATGCGGGCGCCGACCTCCCGCTCCAGCTCGCGGGCACCCGAGATGAAGTCGTTGTGGACGTGGGTCTCCAGGGACCCCGTGATCCGCAGGCCCGCGGCCGCGGCCGCCTCCAGGTACTGCTC
>DATCNF010000173.1:0-2721 GCA_036565325.1 Candidatus Dormiibacterota bacterium
GAGGCCGGTGACGGGGAGCTGCCGCGCGGGTTCGTGCCACCGATGGTGGCGGTCGAGCGCCTGCTGGCGCCACGGGCCGCCGGGGGCGTGATCGAGGTCTCCTCCTCGGAGGTCGACGGCGCCCTCGACCTGGGCTGGACGGACGTCGACCCGGTGGTCGGGCGCCCGGATGCGGCGGCGGTGGTTCGGGGCCGCGCCGAGTCGGCGCCAGTGGTGCTGGCCAGTGAGCAGACCGAGCGGGTGGTCGAGCTCTTCGGCTCCGACGGCGAGGGCCCGGCCGAGGTCGACCTCGACCTGGACTGGGAGCCCGCCCCCGGGCTGCACGCGGCCGATCTCGACCTGCGCGCGGGCTTCGCCCACAGCGCGCTGGGCCTGGTGGTGTACTCCGACTCGGAGCTCTTCGGCCGGGTCCGGCGCCCGGTGGCGCGGCCGGCGCGCGGCCGGCGCTCGGACACGCCCCTGGCGCTCGACTACCAGCCCGGCGAGCTGGTGGTGCACGTCGACCACGGGGTGGCGCGCTTCCACGGCATGCGGCTGATCGACTCCCGGGACGAGGCGGGGGACATCCAGCGCGAGTACCTGGAGCTGGAGTACGCCGAGGGCGACAAGCTGTTCGTTCCGGTGGAGAACCTGGACCGGGTCCAGAAGTACCTGGGGGGCGGGGACGAGAAGCCGACCCTGCACCGGCTGGGCACCGCCGACTGGGACCGGGCCCGCAAGCGGGCGGCCCGCGACGCCGAGGACGTGGCCGAGGACCTGCTCAAGATCTACGCCCAGCGCGAGGCCAAGGCGGGCTTCGCCTTCATGCCCGACACCCACTGGCAGGAGGAGCTGGAGGCGTCCTTCCCGTACGAGGAGACCCCGGACCAGCTGGCGGCCCTGGCCGAGATCAAGGCGGACATGGAGTCCGAGCGACCGATGGACCGGCTGCTCTGCGGCGACGTCGGCTTCGGCAAGACCGAGCTCGCCCTGCGGGCCGCCTTCAAGGCGGTGATGAGCGGCCGCCAGGTGGCGCTCCTGGCGCCCACCACGGTCCTCGCCCAGCAGCACTTCCAGGTCTTCACCGACCGCCTGCAGGGATTCCCGGTCACGGTCGAGGTGCTGTCGCGCTTCCGCACCGAGGACGAGCAGCTGCGAACGCTGGCGGGCCTCAAGGCCGGCGCGGTCGACATCGCGATCGGCACCCACCGACTGCTCTCCCGCGACGTCCGCTTCAAGCGCCTGGGGCTGCTGATCATCGACGAGGAGCAGCGCTTCGGGGTCATGCAGAAGGAGCGCTTGAAGCGCCTGCGCGCCAACCTCGACGTGCTCTCGCTGTCGGCGACGCCGATCCCCCGCACGCTGCACATGGCGGTCACCGGGATCCGCGACATGTCCGTGATCCAGACCCCGCCCGAGGACCGGCAGCCGATCAAGACCTACGTCACCGCCGACGAGGAGCAGCTGGTGGCCGAGGTGGTGCAGCGCGAGCTGGACCGCGGCGGCCAGGTCTACTACGTGCACAACCGGGTCCGCACCATCGAGAAGGCGGCCGAGCGGGTGCGCCGCCTGGTGCCCGGGGCCCGGGTCGCGGTCGGCCACGGCCAGATGGAGGAGGACGAGCTGGCCCACGTGATGGTCGACTTCGCGGCGGGCAAGCACGACGTGCTGGTCTGCAGCACGATCATCGAATCGGGCCTCGACATCCCCAACGTCAACACGCTGGTGGTCGAGCGCGCGGACATGTTCGGCCTCGCGCAGCTGTACCAGCTCCGGGGCCGCGTCGGCCGGGCGGGCAAGCGCGCGTACGCCTACTTCCTCTATGACCCCAAGCGCTCGCTCACCGAGGCCGCCGACAAGCGGCTGGACGTGATCCAGGGCCTGCACGAGCTCGGCCTGGGCTTCAAGATCGCGCTCCGCGACCTCGAGATCCGGGGCGCCGGCAACCTGCTGGGCACCGAGCAGCACGGCGCCATCGCGGCGGTCGGCTTCGAGCTGTACCTGCAGATGCTGCAGTCGGCGGTCGCCAAGCTGCGGAGCGGGGCGGAGGAGGAGGCGATCGGCGACGTGCTCTCGACCCCGGAGATGAACCTCGACCTGCCGCTGGACCACTTCATCCCGCGCTCTTACATCCGCGACGAGCGGCTGCGGCTGGGCGCCTACCGGCAGCTGGCGGGCGCCGAGGAGGAGGCTCAGCTGGAAGGCCTGTTGGCCTCGCTGCGGGACCGCTACGGGCGCCCGCCGGCCCAGCTCGACAACCTGGTCTACTCGCTGCGGGTCAAGCTCCGCGGCCAGCGACTGGGCCTGCGGGCGGTGGTGGGCGACGCCCACGAGGTCGTGCTGCGGGTCGACCCCGATCGCTACCTGGACGTCGACCGCCTGAAGCAGATGTTCCCGGGCAAGCTCGCGATCGGTCCCAACAAGCTGCGCCTGCGCCGGCAGGGCGAGGGCTGGCGCCAGGACCTGCTGAACCTGGTCGACGGCCTGGCCGAGCTCTACAGCGCCTCTGCGACAATCGCCACCGGTGCCTGATCAAGAGCAGCCCTACCGCGACGGCCTGCCAGCTGTCTTCGACGTGGTCAAGCGCCTGCGCGCTCCCGACGGCTGCCCGTGGGACCGCGAGCAGACGCACGAATCCCTGCGCCAATACCTGCTCGAGGAGACCTACGAAGTGCTGGAGGCGATCGACTCGGGCTCGGACGACAAGCTGAAGGAGGAGCTCGGCGACCTCCTTCTCCAGGT
>DATCNF010000174.1:0-2747 GCA_036565325.1 Candidatus Dormiibacterota bacterium
CGAGGCCCGCCAGGCGCGCCGAGTACTCCCGCTCCAGGCGGTCGGCCCGGGCCTTGAAGAAGCGATCCAGCTGGTCCGACTCCATGAAGTCGACCAGCTCCGCGGCCAGCTGCCGGTGGGCGTGGGGGAAGAGGTCGGCCGCCGCCGGGGTGAGCCGGTAGTGGTGCTCCGGGCGCCCGGGCCCCTCGTGGACCTGGGTGTCGGGCACGCGCTCGATCAGGCCCCGCGCCTCGAGGCCCTCGACGTGCCGCAGCGCGCCCTGCTTGGTGACCTCCATCCTCTCCGCGAGCTCGGCCAAACTGGCGTCGCCCCGCACCTTGAGGAAGAGGAGGATGGCTTCCTTACGCTCCACAGGTCAAAGCTTACCCATTTATCAACAACGCCATTGATAAAACTATGCCTCCCCGCTTGTCGGGGAGGTGCCGCCCGCAGGGTGGTGGAGGGGGACGTCGTGAGCCCCGGGCGCTATCCTCCGGTCCGATGCGGCGCCTCCTGGGCCCCAGCTGGTGGCTCCTCGTGATTGCAGCCGCCTCCGGGCTGGGCGCGCTCCTCCTGGCCTGGCCGATGCTCTTCCCCAGCGCGGTGCAGGGGTGCGCCCCCTGGGACTTCCCGATCCTGCCCGGGGCCACCCTCGTCAGCTCGCAGGTCTCGGGCAACGATTGCCAGGCCAGCTGGGAGGTGTCGGGCATGCCCGAAGCCGCACTCCAGTGGTACGACGACCACTTCGCCACCTCCGACTTCGTGGTCATCGACCGGCCGGCCGGCGGCGGCCGCCTGGGCATCGTCGGGCGCTACGCAGGCGGCTCGCAGCACGGCACCCTCGCCTTTGGCGACTCCACCGCGGGCGGGGCCCGGGTCGACCTCGACCTCACCACCGAGCACTGACCGAACGTGAATCTTCCGCCCGGCTGGCCCTTCCTGGCGGTGGCCGCCGCGGCCGGGATCGCGGCGGTGATCGTGCTCGTCCCCCGGATCGGCGCCCCCTTCGACACCGGCTGCGTGCCCGGCGACTTTCCGCGCTACCCGGGCCTCCAGCTGGAGGAGCAGTACCACGACCAGGGCCACACGGTGGACCAGTGCAACGTGGTCTGGAAAGCCGACGCCGACGGCTCCCAGGTAGAGGACTTCTACTCGCGGGAGCTGCAGCGCGGCGACTGGGAGCTGGTGCAGGGCGGCACCAACCCGCTCCTCTTCCGCCGCCACAGCCACCCCGAGACCAACGGCTCGCTGGCCATCTCGGCCGCCCGCCCCAGCATGCTGATCTTCTACCTGCGGATGCCTGCCTCATGACCGACCAGGACCTGGCCGGGCTCGAGGCGGGCGAGCTGGAGTCGAGGATCGAGGCGGTACGGGAGCGGATGCGGCCCCTGGAGGCCCAGCTGGCGGCGCTGCGCGCGGAGCGGGACGTGCTCCTCACCGAACGCCGGCGGCGGGAGCGGCTGCGGAGCCGAGAGGGGCGCGCCGCCCTCAAAGAACGCATGCGCGCGGGCGACCTGCCGACTGTCGCCGACCTGGTGGCGGGGTCCGAGGAGGGCTCGCTGGCCGACTTCACCTACAACCTGAAGACCGGCGGCGAGGTACGCCTCGGCTTCCCCGGCGCCCGCGCCCAGACCCTCGCCTTCACCGACGGCAAGCAGATCGCGCAGGCTCGCGACCTGGCCGAGGCGGCGCGCTATTTCGCCGCCGGCTGGGAGCTGGGCAGCCCCGGCCGGCCCGGGGTCCGCGTGCACTTCCCCGGCACCCGCCAGGAGCGCCTCGCCAATTCCGACGACGTGTTCGCCAGGCCGCGTACCGGGGCGTAGCCTTTGCTGTCATGAAACCAAGTGCAATCAGAAAAAAGGGCGACAGCGCCGTAGCCGAGCTGGTTCGCACCTACGAGGTGCTCCGCGACCAGCTGGCCGACCGTCTGGATGAGATCGACACCCGCGCGCTCGGCAACCGCGCCTTCACCTACTCCAAGGACCTCCGCCAACGGGTCGAGGGACGGGTGCGCCCCAAGCCCCGCCGCCGGTTCCCGCTTGCCGCCGCGCTGGCGCTGGGCGCCGCCATCGGCATCGGCTTCCTGCTCTATGACCGGCGACGCCGCGACATGGTCCAGGGCCGCCTCACCCAGCTCTCGGTCCGCACCCGGGAGCGGATCGCCCCCGCCATGGGCAACGGGCTCAGCGGCGCCGTGGACAACGTGATGGGCAAGGTCCGCGGCGGGTCCGTCGAGCTCGACGAGCAGAAGCTGCAGTCCGAGGTCGAGGCCGCCATCGCCGGCGCCGCCGAGGGCGGCGGGCTGCCGGACGGCCTCCAGGTCGCGGTCGAGGGCCGCACCGTCTACCTCAGGGGCACCGTCGACCCCGGTATCGCCGACCAGGCCGCCGTGCGCGCCCAGTCGGTGGAAGGCGTGGCCGCGGTGGTCAACCTGACCGCAGCGCCGCAGCACACCGCCGCGACCGGCTCCAAGCGCGGCTAGGGCGGGACCGAGGGTCCCGGCCAGGGACCACACCGGCGCTGCGGGCCCCATGCGGGTCATCTGCAGCGTCGGCTTCTGCGCTCCTCGGTCGCGTAGCTACCGCTACGCTCCCTCCGGTGCTCGGCGCCTCCTCCCAGCTGACCCACCTGTGACCCGGATCGCTCGTCGCGGCCCCCGTCCGGGACCCTCCGACCTCGCCGCCCAGCGCGGCGAGCCGTCCTACGTCTGGCGCGCCGGGCAGGAGCGCCGCCTCGCGATGATCCGCGAGGCGGCTCCCGACCTGGCG
>DATCNF010000175.1:0-5672 GCA_036565325.1 Candidatus Dormiibacterota bacterium
GGCGTAGCCCGCGCTGTCGTCGAGCGCCCGCCGCGAGAGGCCGATCGCCAGCGCGGCCGTCATCACCCGGATCTCGCTGAGCAGGCCGCCCACGTTCTTGACGCCCTCGCCCTCGGCGCCGAGCAGCGCGTCCGCGGGCAGCTCGCAGTCGATGTGCACCTCACTGGTCAGCGAGGAGCGGGTGCCCAGCTTCTCGATCGGCCTGCCGACCTCGAACCCGGGCGTGCCGGCATCGAGCAGGAAGAGCGCGATGTTGCCGAGCCCGGGCTCGTCCGACGTCTTGGCGCCCACGGTCAGGAAGTGGGCCACCGGCGCGTTGGTGATCCAGGTCTTGGAGCCGCGCAGCCGCCAGCCGCGGTCGGTGCGGGTGGCGCGGGTGCGGATCGCGCCCAGGTCGCTGCCGGCTTCGGGCTCGGTGAGCGCGAAGGTGCCGATCTTCTCGCCCTTCAACGCCGGCACCAGGTAGCGCTGCCGCTGCTCGTCGCTGCCGTAGCGGAACACGAAGTGGGTGCCCATCAGCGACTGCATGGCGGCGATCGCGGCCAGCGACAGGGACCCCGCCGCCAGCTCCTCGTAGAGGACGCAGGCGGTCGCGAAGTCGGCGCCCTGGCCGCCCACCTCCTCGGGGTAGCGCAGGCCCAGGTACCCGAGGTCGGCGAGGCGCTTGAAGAGCGCGTGCGGAAACTGGCCGTGCACGTCGAGGTCGGCCGCGCCGGGCAGCACCTCTTTGTCTACGAAGGAGCGAACCGACTGCCGGAAGAGCTCGCGGGGCTCGCTACCCAAAGATGTCGAGTGGCTCCGAGAAGGTGCCGAACTCCTCGCGCAGGACGCCGATGATCTCGCCGATCGTGCAGTAGGCGCGCACGCAGTCCACGGTCGGCGGCATCAGGTTCTGTTGCGGCTGGCGCGCCGCAGAGCGCAACGAGTCGAGCGCGCGGGTGACCGCGGCGTCGTCGCGCCTGGCGCGCACCTCTTGCAGCCGCCTGCCCTGCTCCTCGAGCACCGCCGGGTCGTGCTGGTAGAGGCGGGTCGGCGGCGGCTCGTCGGCCGACTCGAAGATGTTCTCGCCCACCACCAACCGCTCACCCGATTCGACGGCCATGGAGTGCTTGTATGCCTCCTCCAAAACCTGCTGCTGCACCCACCCCGACTCCACGCAGCGCGCCATCCCGCCCCGCTCCTTGACCTCCGCCATCAGCGCCAGGATCCGCCGCTCGTACTCGTCCGTCAGCGACTCCACGTAGTAGGAGCCGGCCAGGGGGTCGGCGGTGTCGGCCACGCCCGACTCGTAGGCCACCACCTGCTGGGTCCGGAGCGCGGTCAGCATCGCCTCCTGGTCGGGGATCTCGTACGCCTCCTGCCAGGTGTTGACGGTCAGCGACTGCAGCCCGCCCAGCACCAGCGCCATGGTCTCGACGGTCGCGCGCACGATGTTGTTGAGCGGCTGGCGGTGGCTGAAGGTGGAACCGCAAGTCCCCGCGAACCAGAGGAAGCGCCAGGAGCGCGGGTCCTGCGCGCCATAGGTCTCGCGCATCAGGCGCGCCCAGATCCGGCGCGACGCCCGGTACTTGGCCACCTCCTCGAAGAAGTTCATGAAGGCGCCCAGGTTCCAGCTGATGCGCGGCGCGAAGCCGTCGATCGGAATGCCGCGCGCCAGTGCGCGCTCCGTGTACTCGATGGCGTTGGAGATCGCGAACCCCATCTCCTGGACCGCGGTGGCGCCCGATTCCCGGATGTGGTAGCCGCAGACGCTGATCGGGTTGGCACGCGGCATCACCGTGGAGCAGTACTCGAAGGTGTCCGCGACCAGCCGCAGCGAGGGCTCGACCGGGAACACGCAGGCGCCGCGCGCGAAGAACTCCTTGAGGATGTCGTTCTGCACGATCGGCCGCAGCTGGGCGGCGTCGACGCCCTGCTTCTCGCCCGTCACCTGGTACAGCGCCAGGAAGAGGAAGGCGGGCGCGTTGATGGTGAAGGAGCAGCTGATCCGGTCCAGAGGGATGCCGTCGAAGAGCACCTCGAAATCGGCCAGCGAGTCGATGGCCACCCCGACCCGTCCCACTTCTGCCTTCCACTCCGGGTGGTCGGAGTCGTAGCCCATCTGGGTCGGCAGGTCGAGCGCCGTGGAGAGGCCGGTGACACCCTCCTCTTCCAGCAGGCGCCGGTTCCAGACGTTGGTCTGGGAGACGGTGCCGAACCCGGTGTAGGTCCGCATCGTCCAGAGCTTCTCCCGGTACATGAGCGGGTAGGGGCCGCGCGTGTAGGGGTACTCGCCCGGATCGGCCAGGTCGTGCTCGTAGTCGAGCCCGGCCACGTCGGCGGGCGTGTAAACGGGCTTGATCTCGACGCCCGACGTCGTCTCCACGTGGCGGACTTCGGGGCCGGTCTTCTGCGCCATCAGGCCGTGACCGCCACCACCCCCGCCAGGACAACTGCCGCCACCCCCACCAACCGCGAGAAGAGAACGCCACGCGACCACTGCTTCTCGAGCAGGATCACGACCGCCAGCGCCACCATGGCCAGGATGTTCATGGTGCCCACCGCGACCAGCACCACCATCAGCGCCCAGCAGCAGCCCAGGCAGTAGACCGCGTGGTGCAGCCCGGCGCGGAAGTCGCGCAGCTGCCCCTGGTAGGCCGAGTAGTGCATCAGCAGCCCGAGCGGTGACCGGCAGTGGCGGAGGCAGGCCTGCTTGAGGGGCGAGAGCTCGTACAGCCCGCAGACCGCCAGGGCGCCGGCCAGCAGGAGCCGGCCCGCGCGCAGGTTGTCCATCGAGTACGCGTCCAGGGCCGTCGCCAGCATCAGCGCCGGGATGCCGGCCAGACCCCAGACCAGAAGGTAGGCCAAGCCGAAAGCGGCCAGCCGCGGGGCTCGGCTGGTCTGCACGGTGCGCGCGTAAAGGGCGCCGACCGGCGCCACCGAGGGCGCCATCATGGCCGCCATCATCAGCGTCCAGACGCCCAGGAAAACGATGGGCGCCAGGCCCGTGGTGGCGCCCATGCCCATCGAGAATCCGATCAAGCGGACCAGCTGTACGGAGCCGAGAAGGCGCTCCGGCCCTCGTTGTGAAACTCCATGCCGAACGCCTTGATCTTGGACCGCGTCGGCTTGGCGATGGCGAGGGTGCTGTTGGAGGGGTGGTTGACGCCCTGGAGGCGAGTTGGCTCGCTCTGACCTTCAGGGACGTAATCCTCGACCTCTATGTCCACCAGGTCGCCGATGCGAACGCTGTGGCGATGCCCATGACTGCTGTACTCCATGGACGCGCGCTCGATACCCAGCATCTCGCCCACCAGGGGCGCCAGGCTGGCGATGGGGCCGCCGGCCGCTCCGCCGAAGACGGCGCCCAGCTTGTCTGCCTGCTCGGCCGACGCCTTCTCGTCGATGATCAGGCCCAGGCGCCATTTGCCATCCAGCATGTTCGGCGGGGTGTCGGCCACCAGGGCGACATTCAGGCCCGAGATGTTCACGCCGTCGGCCTCTCCCCGATCCACGTGATAAACGAGAACGACCTGACACCGGTCCTCGGTGCCGGCCGCGGCGAAGCTGGTGACGCTGCAGGGACATACCCATTTGCAGTTGCAGTTCTCGAAATAGGTTCCTTCGACTTTCCAGGCCATTGGCTGATCCCCCGTATGCGCAGGCCGGCGACCTCCAGAGATTAGCGTCAGAATCGGACGCGTGAGGTTCCGGACGGCGGCCATCCCGCTTGGCTTCGCCTGGTCGTCGCCGTTCGTGCGCTGGCAGGGGGCGCTGGCCGAGATGTCGTCGCTGGACATGGCCGTGGACGTGACCCGGCGCGCGCTGGAGGCCCGCGGCCTGGACGCCGGCCAGGTCGAGAAGATCGTGCTGGGCTGGACCGTGCCCCAGCCCACGATCTTCTACGGCGCGCCCACGTTGGCCGCCCGGATCGGAGCCGAGGGCGTGAGCGGGCCGATGATCTCGCAGGCCTGCGCCACCTCGGCCGTCTGCGTGGAGGCGGCCGCGATGGGGGTGGAGGGCGGCGACGGCCTGACCCTGGTGGTGGCCACCGACCGCACCTCCAACGGCCCGGTCCTGCTCTACCCGCAGCCCTCGGGCATGGGTGGCGCGCCCAAGGTCGAGAACTGGGTGCTCGACAACTTCGCCCGCGACCCCTGGGCCGGCGAGGCCATGGTGACGACCGCCGAGAACGTGGCCCGGGAGGCCGACCTCTCCAAGCCCGAGCTGGACCAGGTCACCCTGCTGCGCTACGAGCAGTACCGAGCCTCGCTGGCCAGGGATCGCGAGTTCCAGAAGCGCTACCTGGTCCCGGTCGCGGTCCCCGTCTCGCGCCAGGAGAGCCGGCTGGTAGAGGAGGACCAGGGGATCTACGACACCACCGCCGCGGGGCTGGCCGCGCTCAAGCCGGTGACGCCGGATGGCGTCGTCACCTTCGGCACCCAGACCCATCCCGCCGACGGCTGCGGGGGCTGCGTGGTGACCACGGTTGAACGGGCGCGCTCGCTGTCGAAGGGCGGTGGCGTGGCGCGCATCCTGGGCACCGGGCTGGCGCGGGTCGAGAAGGCCAACATGCCCAAGGCACCGGTGCCCGCCGCCCAGGCCGCGCTCCGCGACGCCGGCGTCGACATCAAGGACGTGGACGTGGTCACCACCCACAACCCCTTCGCCGTCAACGATCTCTGGTTCGCGCGCCAGACCGGCTACCCGGTGGAGCGCATGAACATCTACGGCTGCTCGCTGGTCTACGGCCATCCCCAGGGGCCGACCGGGCTTCGCCTGATCGCCGAGCTGATCGAGACGCTGCGCGAGCGGGGCGGCGGCACCGGCCTCTTCACGGGCTGCGCCGCGGGCGACACCGGGGCCGCGGTGGTGGTGCGCGTAGAGGACTAGCTCCGACACGCAGCTTCGAACAAGCCGAGCGCCGGCGCTCGCACGGTCTGGGCGGCGCTGAGCCAGCCGAGCGCCGGCGCTCGCGAACGTCGGCTTCCTCTAAGGGCTGCAGCCGAAGCCGATACGCTTTCCGGGTGCTGGATGTCGCCCGTCACCGGCCACGGGCGCATAGCGACGAGGCCGAGCTCAAGTTCCGGCTCGGCCAGGCGGAGCACGCGCGGCTGCGCAACCGCCTGCGCGAGCTCGGCGCCGCGCCCGTTGGCACCTACGACGAGGAGAACATCCGCTACCGGCCCGTGCGCCGGCAGCCGGTGACCCTCCGGCTGCGCATCCTCGACGGCGGCCCCGGTGGGGTGCTCACCGCCAAGGGGCGGGCCCGCTTCGAACGCCGGATCAAGATCCGCGAGGAGACCGAGGTCGCGGTGGCTGACGGCCCCACCACGCGCGAACTGCTGGGGATGCTCGGCCACAAGGTGGCTGTGACCTATCACAAGCACCGCGAGACCTGGCGCCTGAACAAGGTCGACGTGACCCTGGACACCCTCGACTTCGGGGCCTTCTGCGAGGTCGAGGGCCCGGCGCAGGAGATCGAGGGAGTGGCCCGCGCGCTGGGCCTGGAGCCCAAGCGCGCGCTCAAGTCCAGCTACTCCGACCTCGCTCGCGACCACGCCCGCACCCGCCCCCGCCGGAAAACCGCTCCCTAGCCGAGCTCTGCGGCGAGCTCGTCCGGCGTCGTGGCCGGCAGCCGGCAAGCGAACCGCTCGCAGACGTAGGCGCCCGGCCGGTCGCGGCCCTCGAGG
>DATCNF010000176.1:0-10412 GCA_036565325.1 Candidatus Dormiibacterota bacterium
TCGGCA
Source organism: Candidatus Dormiibacterota bacterium (assembly GCA_036565325.1). Classification (GTDB taxonomy): domain Bacteria; phylum Chloroflexota; class Dormibacteria; order Dormibacterales; family Dormibacteraceae; genus CF-28. Next base: position 7 of record DATCNF010000176.1, read on the forward strand.
TGGTGATCGGCGCCATGGCCGCGATCGCCGCCGGCTTCCTGGTCGCGCTGCTGGCCGGGTTCGGCGTGGGCAGCGTGCTCCTCGGCCTGGGCGCCGCGCTCGCCGTCTCCGCGCCGGGCTGGCGGCTGGCGGCGGCCGGCGAACTGGCGGCGGAAGCGGCTGACCTGGGCCGGCGCTGGCGGCAGAGCTGGCCCCTGTGGGGTCTGCTCGCAGCCTGCTGGGCCTTTGCCCTCTACTACCTGGGCGGCGGCTACAGCTTCACCGCGGCCGGCCTGCTGACCACAGCCAACGGCTTTTACGGCGACTGGGCGGCCCACCTGGCATACGCCGGCTCCTTCGCCTACGGCCAGAACCTGCCCCCCGAGTTCCCGGTCGACCCCGGACACCGCATGGCCTACCCGTTCCTGGTCGACTTCTTCGCGGCCTCCCTGGTCGACCTGGGCGCCACGCTGACCTCCGGCCTGGTGCTGACCAGCGGCTACCTGGCGCTGGCCCTGCCGGCGGTGGTGGCCCTGGCGGGGGCCCGGTTGGTGGGTTCTCTCGCCGCCGCCTCGGCCGGCTGCCTGGTGTTCCTGCTGGGCGGCGGGCTCGGCTTCCTGAACTTCTTCTCCGACCTCGACCGCCTGGGCACGGCCGCCCTCCAGCGCGTGCCGCGCTTCTACACCATGGACGGGGACCTCAACTACCAGTGGATGAACCCCGTGCTCGCCTACCTGGTGCCCCAGCGCTCGATCCTCTTCGGGCTGGCAGTGGCCCTGATCGTGGCCGCGCTGCTGGTGGTCGCCCGCGACCGCGCGCCCTGGCCCGCGTACGCGTTCGCCGGGGTCGTGGCGGGCCTGGCGCCGCTCTTCCACCTGCACGGATACGGCACCGCGGTCGCCCTGGCCGCGTTCTGGGCGCTTTTCGATCGCCGGCGCGGTTACATCGCCTTCTTCGTGCCCGCGCTCGGCCTGGGCCTGCCGGTCACGGCCTGGATGCTGCAGGGCGGCACTACTGACATCCGCGCGCTCCCCGGCTGGCTGGCGGACTTCCCGCCCCACCACGATGGAGCGATCTGGTTCTGGTTGAAGAACACCGGCCTCTTCATCCCCACGCTGGCCGCCGCCCAGCTGTGGGCGGGCACCCTGCCGGCCGGGGCGGCCGCGCGGCTGGCGCCGATCTGGCTGTGGTTCCTGGTGCCCAACTTCGTCGTCTTCCAGCCCTGGGAGTGGGACAACACCAAGTTCTTCATCTTCTGGTTCCTCTTCGGCTCACTGATCGTGGGCGCTCTGCTGGTGCGGCTGGCGCGGCGCGGCGTGGAGGGGGCGGTGATCGCCGCCATCCTGGCGGTGGTCCTCTGCGCCAGCGGCGGGCTGGACCTGGCGCGGGCGCTGGACCGCACCCAGAACACGGCCGTGTTCGTCGACGCCAACGGGCTGGCCGTCGCGCAGTGGGCGCGCGAGCACACCGACCCTAAGGCGATCTTCGCGGTCGCTCCCCAGCACAACGAGCCGGTGCCGGCCCTGGGCGGAAGGCGGGTGGTGGCCGGCTACGGGGGCTGGCTCTGGACCTACGGCCTGTCGGACTGGGTTCAGAAGACGGACGAGGAGAGGCGGATCCTGGCCGGCGACCCCGCCACGCCCGACCTGCTGGCGCGCGACCGCGTCAGCTACGTGGTGATCGGGCCCCAGGAGCTCGCCTTGGGGGCCAGCCCCGCCTATTGGGGCGCGCACGGCGACGTCGTCTACCAGGCCGGCGGCTACACCGTTTACAAGCCTCGTTGACGCGCCTGCTGACGCCGCGCTGGGAGGCCGCGCTGGTGGCCCTGGTGACGCTGGTCGGGATGGGCCTGCGCTTCCACGATCTCGGCACCGTGCCCGGTTTCGTGGACAACGCGGACGAGCTGCAGTTCTCGTTCGCCGGGCTCAACCTGCTGGCGCACGGCGACGCCTACACCTGGTCGTACTTCAAGTCCTACCCGCCGGGCGGCGTGCTCCAGGCCTACGGCACCGCTTTTCCGATGGTCCATCACTGGATGGACCACCCGCCGGGCTTCAGCTTCCTGATGGGCGCCTATCTGTGGCTGATCGGCCAGCGCGACATCACCGCGCTCTCGCCGGAGGCGGTGCGCGTGCCGGCGGTGCTCTTCGCGACCGCCACCATCCCGCTCGCCCACCTGGTGGCGCGGCGGCCCCTGGGCGCGCCCGCGGCCCTGGCCGGCGCGGTCGTGCTGGCCACCGGACCGGGCGCGGTGCTGCTGTCGCGGCAGGCGGAGCCGGAATCGGTGATGGCGCCGCTGTTCCTGGTCGCGGTCCTGCTGGCGGCGCGCCTGGCCGACGGCCGGGGCGCCTGGTTGGCCGGCGCCGCCCTGGTCGCGATCTGCGTGCTGGAGCCCTTCTTCAAGGTCACCGGGGTGGCGGTGGGCGCCGTGGCCGCGGTCATCCTGGCCATGAACGCGCGCTGGGCCTGGGGCGTCGCCTGCGTGCTGGGGGCGGCGGCCGGGATCGGGCTCTACCTCCTGTACGGCGCGCTGGTCGACTGGTCGCTGCTCTGGAAGATCATCAGCGAGCAGGCGCAGAACCGGCAGGGCGTGATGGCCGCCTTCGCCTTCATCGCCGACCCCACCGGGGTCAACCGGCGCCTTCGCGACGGCTGGTGGCTGCTGGGCTGGATCGGCGCCGGCCTCTGGCTCTTCCAGAGCCGGCGATCGGATGCCGAGCGCCTGCTGGCGTGGCCGCTCTTCGCCTACCTGGCCGCCATCACGGTGCTGGCCGGGGAGCAGCTCACCTCGCAGTACGGGTGGTACCACGTGATCGTCCTGCCCTTCGCGTACATGGCGGCGGGCAACCTGGCGTGGCGCGCGTTCGTGGAGCCCTCGCCGGCCCGCCTGGTGGCGGTGCTGGTGCTGGGCGGGGCGATGGCCACCGAGCACTGGCTGGGTTCCCCCGGCTCCAACTGGATCCCGCCCCCGGCGCTGCTGGTGGTCATATTGGCCTTGGTGGTGGTCCCCGCCGCGCTGGTCGCGGTGCCCCGGCTGACCCCGCTGCGCGGCTACGCGCGCATGCTTGCCGGCCTGGCGCTCGGCTCTGTGGTCGTCGGCAACGTGATGACCTCGCTAAACCTGGGCGACGTCCTCACCCGGATGTGAGTCATGGCGTGCTCACCTGGCCGCTGAACGCGGCGCGCACGCGGTTGGTCACGTCCGAAAGCTCGAGGTGGGTGTAGCGGGCGCTGGTCACCAGCTGGCGCTGGTCCGGCCGGCATTCGATGCCTGACGGCGGCGGCGGCGCCAGCCTGAGCGTCGCGCCGAGCTCGCCGGCAGCATCGGCGTGGAGCTGGCTGAGCGCGCTGACCTGGCCGGTGACCGGCAGGCTGGGGCCGGCCAGGCGCCCGCTCGGGTCGGCGCAGCCGTAGTCGGCGAAGCCGTCCGCCGTGACCACCACGTTGATCGCCGCCCGTGGAGCCAGCCCGGTCTCCCGAAAGGTCACCTCGGCGCCCATGGTCGCGGGCGCGGCGGCGGCGGAGACGGATGTGATCACCGGGCTGGCCGCGGGAACGGGGCTGGACGCCGGCGTCGACGAGCCGCAGGCCGCCAGCAGGAGCAGCGCCGTGGCGGCGCTCAGGCGGTGCTGCTCTTGGCCCCCTCGCCGTCCTCGCCGATGCCCATCCGGCGCGCCATCCGGCGCATCTCGCGGTCGATCCGGTCGAGCCGGTGCAGGACCTGCAGGAGCACGTCGTCCTGGACCTCGAGGTGCGTCATCAGCGTACGCATCTCCTCCTCCGCCTTCACATCGACCTCGTAGTCGTGCTGCGCGCGCAGGCGGTCCCGGTCGGCGAGCCGGTTGAGCGCCATCAGGGCGATCGAGACCCAGACCGCGGCCTCCAGGCTCATCACCAGGTTGAGCAGCTGGAAGGGATAGGGGTCCCAGTGGTTGACCAGCGCCAGCGCGTTGAGGGCCAGCCAGGCCAGCGTCAGGAGGACCTGGATGACCACGAAGGTCCAGCTTCCGACCAGGCGCGCGAAGTCCTCGCCGATGCGCTTGGCCGACGTCTGCCGGCGGTCCGATTCCCGGTTCAAGTCCCGCACCGGCGGGTGGTCGTGCTGGTGCCGGACCAGCTGTCGCTGAATGTCCTCTATCTCTCTCGCCGCGCTCATCGGCGCATAGCTTGAGGGAAAAGCGTGCCGGCTGGCTACGAAAAGTAAGCCTGGGCTCAACGGCGTGTGCGCGCACCCACGCCACGATGGCACTCTCACGGGGTAAATGGCCGGCATCGAGCTGATCGACCTGACCAAGCACTACCGGCAGGGGACCAACGTGGTGCGGGCCCTGGACGGTGTGACCCTGACGATCGGCGCCGGCGAGTTCGTCTCCGTGGTCGGGCGTTCGGGCAGTGGCAAGACGACCCTGCTCGACCTGGTCGGCTTGCTATTGCGGCCCACGTCGGGCCAGATCGTGTTCGACGGCGTTGATGCCGGCACCCTCAACGACGGGCAGCGCGCCGACCTGCGCGGTCAGAAGATCGGCTTCATCTTCCAGGAGTACAACCTGCTCCCGACCCTCAACGTGGTCGAGAACGTGATGCTGCCGCTGCGCTACAGCCGGACCAAGATCCCCGGCGGCCGGGCGCGTGCGCTGGAGCTCCTGGACGTGGTGGATCTGGGCGACCGCATCAACCACCGGCCTGACGAGCTGTCGGGCGGCCAGCAGCAGCGGGTGGCGATCGCGCGTGCGCTGATCAACCGGCCCACCTTGGTGCTGGGCGACGAGCCGACAGGCTCGGTCGACACGGAGACCGCGGCCCAGCTGATCGGGATCATGCAGGGATTGAATCGCGAGGAGAAGGTGACCTTCATGATCGTCACCCACGACCTCGACATCGCTGCCCAGACCCAGCGCGTGATCCGCCTCAAGGACGGCAAGGTGATCTCCGACGAGCGCACGGGCTGGCAGGGCGGACCAGCCTGGTCTGTCGACAAATCAGGCATGGGTTCGGCGGGACACCTCTGAAATGTCGACAGTTCAGCCACGCGCCTTGGCCCGGGGCTAGGCGGTGACCAGTCCCAGGCCCTGGTAGATCTCGCGGGTAGCGGTCGAGAAGTTGAGCGTGTAGAAGTGCAGGCCGGGAACCCCGGCCTCGAGTAAACCCGAGCACAGCTCGCAGGCGAGCTCGATCCCGATCCGGCGCACCGCCTTGGGGTCGTCGCCGCCCTTCTCGATCTTCTCCACGATGTCGGGCGGCACCGCGTAGCCGCTGAGCTGGGCCATGCGCAGGATGGAGGCCAGGTTGGTGATCGGCATGATGCCCGGGATCACCGGCTTGTGGACCCCAAGCGCGGCCAGCTCATCCACCAGCCGCTCCCACTCCTCGACGTGGAAGAAGAACTGGGTGATCGCGAAGTCGGCGGCGTTCAGCTTGGCGGCCAGGTGGCGGCGGTCGGTCTCCAGGTCGGGAGACTTGGGATGCCCGGCCGGGTGGGCGGCCACGCCGATCGACTCGAAGCCGAGCAGCCGGCCCAGCTCCACCAGCTCGATCGCGTACCCCAGCTCCTTGTAGGACTCCTCCTCGGGCAGCGGGTCGCCGCCGAGGGCGAGCAGGTTCTCGAGGCCCGCGGCTCGCAGGCCGCCCACGATCTCGCCCAGCTCGAAACGCGGGTGCGCCACGCAGGTGAGGTGGGGCATGGGGGTGAGATTCGAGGTCTTGAGGATGTCGATCACGACCCGGGTCGTGCGCTCTCGCGAGCTGCGGCCGCCGCGGTAGGTGACCGAGACGAAGGCGGGGTCGAGGGGCTGCAGGTTGCTGATCGTCCTGGTCAGCTGCACCTGCTCTTCGTCGGTCCGGGGCGGGAAGAACTCGAAGGAGAAGCTGCGGCCGGCGGCCAGCAGGTCGGTGATCCGGGCCATGACTGTGGGAGTCTATGCGACGGGCCATATGTACCCGTTCGAACGGTTCACCGATTCGGCGAAGACGGTACTGAGCAGCGCACAGCAAGAGGCCGAGCGCGCCGGCCACTCCTACATCGGCACCGAGCACCTGCTGTTGGGCCTGATGCGGGTCGGGGATGGCGTTGCCGCCAAGGCGCTGGCCTCACTCGGTGTGGAGCAGGGCCAGGTGCGCGCGACGATCACCGCGGTCCTGGGCCGCAGTGAGCGGATCCTGATCCAGGAGATCATCCCCACCTCGCGCGTCAAGAAGGTGATCGAGATCTCGTTCGCCGAGGCTCGCCGCAGCGGCCGCGGATACGTGGGGACGGGCCAGATCCTGATGGGCCTGGTGATCGAGGGGGAGGGCATCGCGGCGCACGTGCTCAAGGACCTGGGCGCCGATTTCGAAAAGATCGCCGGCGCGGTGGCCGGGGTCGAGCGCGAAGGCGCGACCGAGACCGCTTCGACGGTCCCGCCGCGGGACGTGACGGCAACGGTGCCGGTGGGCGCCGGCGCGCGGGTCCTGGTGCACGATCCCGATCCGCCCTACCGGCTGTGGGAGGGGAGGGTCAGGGCCAGCGGGCCCCGCGGCCTGGAGGTCGAAGTGGCGGGCCGCCCCGGGGGCGAGAAGATGACCGTCGACTCGATGCTCATCCACCCGATCCCGACCGGGCCCACGATCTTCTGCCGCTACTGCTCGGAGCCGCCGGCGCCGCCTCACTTGTAGTCGTGGGAGCGGCCGTGCTCTTTGGAGGCGCCGCTCAGCGCCTCGATGTTGTCGGCCAGCACCGACCAGACCCCGTCCTGGCGCTGGACGACTCCGTCCACGACCAGGATCGGCTGCGCGGCCTCGCGCCGGTACCGCTGGTAGACGTCCGGGTAGATGGTCAGATTGACGTGCCCGAACTCGTCCTCGAGCGTGAAGAAGCGGATCTTCTGAGCGGTGCCGGGGGCCTGGCGGGTGATCACCAGGCCACCCACCCGCACCCGGGCACCGCTGCGCAGCTTGACCGCGTCGCGGCTGGTGACCACTCCCTTGGCCTCCAGGCGCGGCCGCCAGAAGTGGACCAGGTGCTTGCCGGTCGAGACCTCCGAGATCCGGTACTCGAGCCGCGTCTTCTCGATCTCGGTGAGCGAGGGCAGCGGGGGCGCGTCGGCGGGCAGGCGCAGCTCGGACTGGGGGTCGAGCTTGCGCCGGAGGCCGGTTCCGTGCGTGCGCTCCTGCCAGTCCCAGAGCAGCTCCCTTCTCACCTGACCCAGCCCGTCGAAACCGCCCACCATGACCAGGTTGCGCACCGCGCGGGGGTTGAGCGGCGCGCCCCGCAGGCGCTCCAGGAAGTCGCCGAACGATGCATAAGCGCCGCCCCGGGCGCGCTCTTCGACGACCGCCTTGCGCCCCTCCTCGCCCAGGTCGCGCAGGTAGTTGAGGCCGAGCCGGAAGGTGTTGGGCTGGCCGGGCTCGGGCAGGCAGCGCACGTCGGAGCGGTTGACGTGCACGGGCAGCGCGCGCACGCCGTGGCGCTTGGCGTCCTCGACCAGCACGCTGGGATGGTAGAAGCCCATCGGCTGGTTGTTGAGCAGCCCGCACAAAAACGCGGCCGGGTGTCTCAGTTTCAGCCAGGCGGTTTCGTAGGCGGTGCGCGCGAAGGCGGCCGCATGCGAGCGGCAGAAGCCGAAGGCGGCGAACCCCTCGACCGCTGAGAAGAGCTGCTCGGCGACCTCCAGGGCGACCCCGTTGCCAAGGCAGCCGGCGATGAAGCCCTCCTTGAGGGAGGACATCTCGACGCGGTTCAGGTGCCGCGTCATGGCGCGCCGGAAGCCGTCCGACTGGGCCGGCGTCATGCCGCCGACCTGCATCGCGATCTCGATGATCTGCTCCTGGTAGAGGATCACGCCGAGGGTGTCGCGGAGGATCGGCTCCAGCAGCGGGTGCGCGTAGGTCACCGGCTCGCGGCCCTGCTTGCGGCGGATGTAGGGGTGGACGGCGTTGCCCTGGATGGGCCCCGGCCGGATGATCGCGACCTCCACCACCAGGTCGTTGAAGGCGTTGGGGCGGGTGCGCGGGAGCGTCATCATCTGGGCCCGCGACTCGATCTGGAAGACGCCGATGGTGTCGGCTTCCGAGCACATCGCGTAGACCTCGGGGTCGTTGAGCGGCAGCGCGTCGAGGTCGGGACGGACCCCGGTCTGGTGCTCGATCATGCCCAGCGTCTCGGCGACCACGGAGAGCGTGCGCAGGCCGAGCATGTCCATCTTGATCAGGCCCAGGTCCTCGACGTCGTTCTTGTCGAACTGGACCACGATGCGGCCGTCCATGGTCGCCGGCTCGACGGGGACGATGTCGACCAGCGGCTCGCCGGTGACCAGCATCCCGCCCACGTGGATGGAGAGGTGGCGCGGAAAGCCCTGGATCTCCTGGCAGAGCTTGATGAACTGGAGCCAGGTCTGGGAGCCGATCACGTCCTTGGGCAGCTCGAAGCCCATCGAGTCCTCGATCCCCTCGCTGAACCAGCGGTCGACCGACTTGGCCAGGCGGTCGAGCAGGTCGGGCGGAAAGGCGAGGGCCTTGCCGACCTGGCGGATGGCCATCCGGGGCCGGTAGGTGACCACGTTGCAGACCATCCCGGTCCGCTCCCATCCGTACTTCTCGTAGATGTACTGGATGACCTGCTCCCGGTGCGCGGTCGAGAAGTCGATGTCGATGTCCGGGGTGGAGGTCATCTCCTCGTGCAGGAAGCGCTCGAAGAGCAGGTTGTGCTCGATGGGGTCGACGCGGGTGATGCCCAGCACGTAGGCCACGATCGAGTCGGCCGCCGAGCCGCGGCCCTGGCCGGGTACGCCGTTCTCCCGGGCGAAGCGCATCAGGTCCCAGTTGATGAGGAAGAATTCCGCCAGCCCCGTCTTCTCGATCACGTCCAGCTCGCGCTGCAGGCGCCGAGCCACCGCCGGCGTGATCGGGTGGTACCGCTGGCGCGCGCCCTCCTGGGTGAGGCGATAGAGGTAGCTGAACGGGGTCTCGCCCGCGGGGACCGGGAAGCCGGGGAAGCGGACGCCCCGGAAGTCGAGGTCGAACTCGCACTCCTGGGCCAGCTCCGCCGGCAGTTGGAGCGCCTGCGGGAAGTCGCGAAAGAGCGGCTTGAGCTGGCGGCCGCTCTTCAGGTAGCGCTCGGCGTTGGGGTGCAGTCGGCCCCGCACCTCGTCCAGCGAGGCCTTGTGCTTGATGGCGACCAGCACGTCGTGCAGCGGCCTGCGCCGGGGCTCGTGGTAGCGGACCTGGTTGCTGGCGAGGAGCGGCGCTTTATGCCGGCCGGCCAGCTCGGCGCGCCCCGCCATCACCCAGCGGTCCTCCGGCCGCAGGTGGTTGGCCAGCTCGACGAAGACGCAGTCGCGGCCGAGCGCGTCCTGCAGCTCCTCCAGGCGCCGCTCGCTGTCGGTGTCGGTGAGGAAGAAGAGGTCCTGGTTGTGCCGCACGACGGTGGCCAGGTCGGTGCGCGCCTCGCCCTTGGGCTGGTCCTTGTGGGCATGGCTGAGCAGGCGCGTCATCTGCGAGTAGCCGCGCTTGGTGCGGGCGAGGATCCGGATCGGCTCGCCGTCGACCTCCAGCTCGCTGCCCACGATCGGGCGTACGCCCCGCTGGCGCGCCGCCTGCATGAAGCGAACCGCGCCGTAGATGCCGCCGGTGTCTGTGATGGCCAGTGCCGGCATCTCGAGCTGCGCGGCGCGCTCGACCATCTCGTAGGGGTGGGAGGCGCCGCCCAGGAAGGAGAAGTTGGTGTGGCAGTGCAGCTCGACGAAGGGCTGCGCGCCTCTAGTCGTAGAGCCGCTCCAGGTACCAGCGGTCGGTCGCCAGGTCGTGGTAGATCTCGGCCAGCAGCGTCTGGCTGATCAGCACCTTCCAGTACTCGCGCCGGATCGGCTTCTCCCACCAGTCCTGGTCGACCATCCACCTCGAGAGCGGCATCGCGTCGCCGCGCAGCGGGCCGTCGGTGATCCGGCCCGGCGCGCCCTGGGGATCGAGCTCGACCGCGATCTCGGGCGCGGGCTGGATCAGGCGGGTCATTAAGCGGGGTCCCCGAAAAATCGCAGATTTTTTGGGGTGCTCAAGCCGGCTCGGCGACGTAGCGCTGGTCGGGCACGCCCGAGGTGGTCAGCGCGGGGGTAAGGCGTACGGCGACCTGCTCGCCGTGCCGCTCCTGCAGCCGCTCGAGCGCGGCCTGCACCTCCTCGGCGGCGGCGTCGCCGCCCACCCAGAGCCGCAGCTGGCGGCGGCCGGCGGCCTCCAGCTCGGGGACCTCGATGGCCAGCCCGCCGACCGGGCCCGCGGGTTGCCACTCGCGCAGCCAGCCGGCGGTGAGCCCGAACAGCTCGGCCTGGCTGGACAGCGGATGGCGGACCAGCGAGGAGCGCTCCTCGGGCACCGCCACGCCCTCGACCGCGACCAGCATCCGCACCCGCTTGGCGCCGGCGCCGCGCAGTCCGAGCTCGGCCGCGAGGTCGCCGCAG